>JAUNAE010000449.1 GCA_030527765.1 Eubacteriales bacterium | reverse complement strand
ACCGGGCAGAGTCGTGTGAACTTGATTAGCATGGGAACATGTGCTAGTATATGTATCACACGAAAGGGGGATTGGTATGGTAATTAAAATTGATTTTCAAAGTGATGAGGCAATTTATATGCAGTTGACGAATCAGATCATAATGGGAATTGCCACATCCAGACTTCGAGAGGGAGATTCCCTTCCTTCCGTGCGGCAGCTGGCCGACACCATTGGCATTAATATGCACACGGTGAATAAGGCTTATTCTCTGCTTCGTCAGGAAGGATTTATTACAATCGATCGAAGAAGAGGCGCAGTGGTGGCCCTGGATATTGACAAAATTCAGGCACTGGCGGAAATGAAAGAGCGACTGAAGATTGCCCTTGCAAGAGGCTATTGCAAAAATGTCAGCCGTGAAGAGGCGCATCAGTTGATTGATGAAATTTATGATGAATATCAGATTTGATCCGTTGGAGGTTATATGCGAGAAAAACTGACAATACAGGCACAAAATGCATTGAAGCTGGCGGAAAAAGCTGCAAAAGCAGATAAGCACAGCTATATCGGAACAGAACACATTCTGCTGGGACTTATGCGGGAACCGGAAGGTACTGCAGGAAGAGTTCTTGCGGAATTCGAAGCTGGGGAAAAGGAACTCCTGGACCTTATTGAGAAACTTGTCACACCGGCGCAGGGAGAACTTTTGGATCGCAAGCCAGAATTCAGTCCGAGAGCAAACGCTCTGATAGAAGGAGCTGTTCGAGAGAGTGAAAGTCTTGGACAGAAAGCAGCCGGAACAGAACATCTTCTTCTGGCGATGCTGAAAGAATCCAATTGTGTGGCGACACGTCTTCTTTATACAATGAACGTGAATCTTCAAAAACTATATGCAGCAACTCTTGCTGCTATGGGAATGGATAATGATGCGATCAGTGAAGAAGTGCAGGCTGCCAAAATGGCAAAAGCAAAGAATCAGACCCAGACAGCGACTCCGACTCTGGACCAGTACAGCCGGGATATGACCCAGATGGCGATGGATGGAAAATTGGATCCGGTTGTGGGAAGAGACAGAGAAATTGGAAGAATGATTCAGATTCTCAGTCGAAGAACGAAGAATAATCCTTGCCTTGTCGGAGAACCGGGCGTTGGCAAAACTGCCATTGCAGAAGGACTTGCTCAGAGGATTGTTGCCGGAATGGTGCCGGATTCCATCAAAAACAAGAGACTGGTTGTTCTGGAACTATCCGGAATGGTTGCAGGAAGCAAATATCGTGGTGAGTTCGAAGAAAGAATTCGACGTGTAATCGATGAAGTGCGGGAACAGTCCAATGTGCTTCTCTTTATTGATGAGCTGCATACGATTATCGGAGCCGGAGGAGCGGAAGGTGCATTGGATGCTTCGAATATCTTGAAACCGGCACTTTCCAGAGGCGAAATTCAGATCATCGGTGCAACTACATTGGCAGAATACCGCAAGTATATTGAAAAAGATGCGGCACTGGAAAGACGTTTTCAGCCGGTGACGGTGGAAGAACCAACCGAAGAAGAAACATTGAAAATTCTGGAAGGACTGCGTCCTTATTATGAAAGTCACCACAGGGTTCAGATTACAGATGAGGCAATGAAGGCAGCAGTATCCATGTCGAACCGTTATATCAATGATCGTTTTCTTCCTGATAAAGCGATTGATATTCTGGATGAGGCCGGTTCAAAAGTACAGCTTGCCGGATATGAGGGATACAACAGCACAGAAACACTGGAAGAAGAACTGCGCCTTCTGCAGCAGGATAAAGAAGAAGCGATTAAACAGGCGGATATTGAAGAGGTTCGCCGCATTCAGGAACAACAGAATGAATTGGAAAATCAGATTGCGAAAAAGAGACGTCAGAAAGAACGCCGTGAAGCAAGAAAAGGCCGGGTTGTAACGGAGGCTACCATTGCAGAAGTTGTTTCGGAATGGACAAAAATTCCGGTTCAGAAATTAACGGAAGGGGAAACCAAACGTCTTGCGAAACTGGAAGGAGAGCTTCATAAACGTGTCATTGGGCAGGAAGAAGCGGTAAAAGCAGTTGCTCAGGCTGTCAAACGCGGCAGAGTCGGGCTGAAGGACCCGAAGAGACCGATCGGGTCGTTCTTGTTCCTTGGTCCGACAGGTGTTGGAAAGACAGAACTTTCTAAAGCACTTGCTGAGACGGTGTTTGGATCAGAGCAGGCAATGATCCGGGTTGATATGTCCGAATATATGGAGAAACACAGTGTCTCCAAAATGATTGGATCTCCTCCGGGATATGTTGGCTATGAAGAAGGAGGCCAGCTCAGCGAAAAAGTACGACGTAATCCATACAGTGTTATCTTGTTTGATGAAATTGAAAAAGCGCATCCGGATGTATTTAACATTCTTCTTCAAGTGTTGGATGACGGACATATCACAGATGCCCAGGGTCGAAAAGTAGATTTTAAACAGACTATTATTATTATGACATCCAATGCGGGAGCTCAGGCGATTACTCAGCCGAAACGTCTTGGATTTATGTCAGAAGAGAATCGGGCGAAGGACTATGAACACATGAAAAATGGTGTTATGGAAGAGGTTCGCCGTCTGTTTAAACCGGAGTTTTTGAATCGAATTGACGAGATTATGGTATTCCATACACTTACGAAGGAAGAAATTCTTCAGATTGTAAACATTCTTCTGAAACAGCTGTCTGAAAGATGCATGGAACAGCTGGAACTGGATCTGAGAATTGCCACGCCGGTGAAAGAGTATCTTGCAAAAGAGGGCTTTGACAGCAAATACGGTGCACGTCCATTAAGAAGAGCGATTCAGACGAAGATCGAGGATGCTCTGGCAAATGAAATTCTGGATGGACATATTCAAAGAGGCGACAAAGTACGTGTTTCGATGAATAAGGAACAGATTGTCTTTCGTTCACAGAAAACGGAATAATTGTTAATTTTTTATGAAAGTATAGTATTTTTTTGTTGGTTATTGTATAATAAGACAACACATTATCGTGTAAAACTGAAAGAAGT
>JAUNAE010000448.1 GCA_030527765.1 Eubacteriales bacterium | reverse complement strand
CAATCCCACTCTTAGCTTACCCGATTGGTAATTCCAGCATGGTCAACTCCATCGTTCTTGATCCGTTTGGTGGCTCCGGTAGTACCCTGATCGCCTGTGAACAGACCGATCGTATCTGCTGCACCATAGAGTTGGATGAGAAGTTTTGTGATGTTATTGTAAAAAGATACATCGAGCAGGTTGGCTCTTCGGATGGAGTTTCCGTTCTTCGTGATGGAAAGAGCCTCTCCTTTGAAGAGGTGGCTCCGAAGGAAGAATCCGCTGATTAATACACAAAGACTGAGCCTTATTTCCGGCACAGATTTGTTGGATATATGCCTGCCGTATCGCTTGCTATTATGCGCGTTCAGAGTGATATATGTACTACCAAAACAAAGGAGGTAACACACATGATTATCATTTTGAATGAAACCGAAAGAAAGCCACTTGCCGCACTCCTTGGAGAATACGAAGGCTGCACCCCCAAATACCAGAGAGCCCCTTCCTACGGCTACCAGATTGGACGCCTCTTCCTTACAAGAGAGGGAAACATCGAAGGCCCTGACACCTTCACAAAGGAAGAATTCGACGAGCTCTTAGATCGCCTGGATGCAGGCGGCTACCGCCCGGAAGAAACTGAGTTCCATCAGGCTGAGGAACCGGAAGCCACAGAATCCACAGAGGAAGAGACCGGCCTGACCATTACCCTTCCCCTGGATGCGGTACAGGTTGGAAACCTGACAAACCTTCTGGAAGCCAAGGGCGATCTGATCCGGCATGCGCTTCACATCGACGACCTGCGCTTCGAACTTGGAGAAGAGACCATTTCCTTTCCTTGGTTTTCTACCCTGCCGGAAGCCGATGAGGTCCACGCCTACACCGCCTTCATTGCAGCGATTGCCAAGATGAGCAAAGAACAGAAACGCATCATCAGCACGCAGAAAGCAGTCGACAACGAGAAATACGCATTCCGCTGCTTCCTCCTCCGCCTGGGATTTATCGGAGATGAGTTCAAAGCGGATCGCAAGATTCTGCTTCGAAACCTTCCTGGCAACAGCGCTTTCAAAGGAGGTGAAGGCCATGCGATTTCCGAGTAATGCAACCGTCGAGCTCCTGCGCCAGTCTTTTCCGGCTGGCTGCAGGGTGGAACTGGTAAAGATGGACGACGTGCAGGCCCCTCCGGTGGGCACACGCGGCACCGTCCTAGGCGTTGACGACGTCGGAAGCATTATGGTTTCCTGGGACAACGGCTCGGCACTCAATGTGGTATATGAAGAAGATATATGTAGAAAGGTGGTAATTTAAATGGGATGCTTTAGTTGGATGTTTTCAGATAAGCAAAATCGGGAGCCCCTATTGATAGGCAATTCAGCGTTTGTAATAACTCCGTCGAACATTAATTATTTTGAAAACAGCTATTCCGGATACGGAATATTTGATGGGAAAGATATCTACGAACTTGTTGTTGATTGGAACAGGGAATATCTAGAGCAAATTTTTACTGCTAGAAATGTCTCATTCCTTCATTTTCCAAGTATTCAGTTTGCCAAAGCGATAGAAATTAGCGACAAAAAGGCATACGATTTCTTGTCGAAATATGTTCCTCCAACCAGCTGGTATATCGAAAATTGGAAGAGAGAAGTTGGGATACGTATTGCTTGCTATGATGAAGATAATGGAACACTTCCATTTCCAATTAAAATCGCATCCACCGATAATTATAGGTACAAGGATTTGCCTCCTAGTAATGCCGATCCTGGACAAGGGTTTGGATGGTACTAATGGGAAATGAAAGGATTAATGCAATGAAAGAGTCTATTATTTCTTACTTTAATGAAATGCATAATCGTTGTCTAGAATATAATAATAGCTATCAGTCTAACCCGAATTTAGTATTTCCATATAATCAAGCACAACTTTCTGCATATCAAGACTGGATTAACACAACAGCTAATCAATCAAACTATTTTGAATGCGATGATCTACCTTGGATCGATGAAATACCAATTTATGCAAAGACACTTATTGATGCAGGTGTTACGGAATTTGCCGTAACAGACCGCAGTTCGTCCCTAATGAGCTGCTTACATTCATTTGCAAATAATGGATACAACAGAATTTCATTATGCACAGTGAAGCGCTATGAAAAGCGATGGCAAGGAACCGAAGTTGTTTCTATACAAGGGGTGCTTTTACAACTTTCAGATTAACCCATACAATCAGATCCGCAATTGTCAAGATTCTTGCATGAATGCACGGAAACTGAAAAAGGCCTGTTTCTCTCGTTTCTCACATTGAATATCGCGTAATATACAAAGGCTTTCTTGTGAATATTTGTTGAAATTATAGATCAGAATTAACTGGATATATGTGTGAAATGGAGCGAATATACACATACCAAAAGAAAACCACCAACGAAAAGGAGAACAAACCATGAGAAACTTAGAAGCAGACTACAGAAGAATCGCAGAAATCAAAGCAGCTTACGAGGCAGCAAGAGAAGCAGAAAACGAGAACGGGATGGATGCAGCAAGAGCCGACATGAAGGCCCTTAACGCGGTAATCGGAACCGAGAGCAAAGAATACGGCAGAATCCTTCGCTTCCTGGAAGAAAGCCGGGAAAAGGAAAACGAGCGCCTGGACATTGCCGATAACATTTGGGACCGCGAGGTCGAAGGCCTGGTGCAGACCATGAGAGAAGCCGGAATTAAGGAATTCACCTTCTCTTCCACCTGGACAAGCGCAACGGAAACTGCCTGGCTTTTCACAAGCCTTGGATGCAACCTGAAAGGAATGGTTGAAATCAACGGAAGCAAGGACTTCATGAGCGAGACCTACGAAAAGAAACATGCCTTCCTTTTCACCATCGACTAACCTGCAGATCGCAGCGGAATCGGCTCCGCAAGGGGCCTTTTCTCGTCATAATATAACCAAGTTTTCTCCGGTATCTTTGTCACATATATAAGTCGAAATGACTGGATATATATGTACTTTAGAGCGAATATGTACCTACCAAAAGGAAAACAAAGAAAACGGAGG
>JAUNAE010000447.1 GCA_030527765.1 Eubacteriales bacterium | reverse complement strand
TCGGCGTTGGTGTTGGTGTTTCCACTGCCGGAACGTTTCCGATTGGGAGGGTTACGTTATTGAGATATAATCCCAGTCCCTCATTCATCTCGTCACCAATTACAAAGCTGTGAAGTTCCGAATCCAGTTCGTATCCTTCCGGAGCAACGGTCTCCACCAGATAATACATATGGCCTTTTGTAAGAGTCCATCCATCAGCATCCTGACTTCCGCTGACTTTCACCATACCATTTTCGTCAGTTGTGAAAGTAACTTCATTTTCTCCGAGATCCACAATCGGATTCTGGTTCTCATCCAACAGGGCAAAGGTAGCACCCGGAAGCTTCTGAGCCATATTTCCTTCCTCATACTTCATAACGTTGATGGAGTATGTGGATGCGGTACCGCCGCCGGACGAGTGAACATCTGCATTCGCAGAAGCTGTATCCGTAAATCCCATACAGGATGCGGTGTTGGATACCGGAATCTGACCGTGTCCGGAAATTCGTGCGTCGTACTCAATGGTTACAGGTGTTCCGTCCGGAACCTGGAAAACAAGGCTGCTGCTGTCTCCGCTATAAGTTCCATCAACAGCTTCTCCTGAATCGGAATTTGTCATATGAATGGTCTCATACAGAATAGTCAGAGAAGAAGACGGAACGTCCGTAACCTCAACCATATCCTCACCGGCAATGATCGCACCGGCCGGATTTACCAAAATTTTGAAATGTACTTTTGCAACCTGTCCCTTGCTGATGTCAGCATTCAATGTACTCTGACCGTAATCGATAGATTTTTTGAGTCCCTGATAAGCATAATTAACATCTGCCTCACTGGAACCTGCGGTTTCACTTGCAACAACGTTGTGAAGACTCGTGTTTCCGCCATTTGCAACACTCTCAGCGATAATGGAATCCAGAGCTTCCTGATCTTTGACCTTCAGGAAGTAAACCAGACGATAGTGACTGTAAAGAGCACCATTGTCTCTTGCCAGGTCTGCTCCGCTCATGGTCATGGTAATCGGACTTGTTGTTCCACTCACAGTTACCTGTCCGTTGGATTTCATTCCTTGGTAATACTGGTTTCCGCCATATAACTGACCGGATTCATCCTGATATGGCGGCTCATAATACTCCAGACGATCATCAAAGGTATCTGTCAGATTCAGACCATCTTCTGTCAGACCGGTCATTGTTACTTCATATCTGAAGTATGGCATGTTGTCTTCCGGTGCAAGATTATCTGCGATTTTTCCGGTTTTGTTAATGGTTGAGTTAATCGGTCTTCCGGTTGCCTCAGCCGTGACAACAGTTCCGTTTCCTTCAAAAGAAACTTTATTTGTATGATCTTTCAAATATGCAGCATTTTCGGAAGCAGCTAACCATTCGCTGCTATTTTTTGTTGTCAGAGTGATGGTAATCGTTCTGGCATTTCCGGATCCCTTCAGTCCATCTTTTCCGTCCTGGGTGAACTTGATGATGGCTTTTTTCGGATCTGAATTATCAATGGTAAAATCTTCACCTTCCAAAAGGTTGGATCGATCTACCGTAATCTCTCCATCAAGTACATCTTGATGATTCGGGTTTGAGTTTTCATGCGGGAATTCTTCTGTCACAACTGCAGATGTCAGACCGCCTGCCGGAACTTTAAGATTAATCTCCCAGGAAATATTATCCCAGGTTACCTTTGTTGCATGTTTCTCAACACCGATCTTGGCGTTCTCGTCAACGCCTACATCTGTTCCTGCAGAATGCTTTCCTCCGTCACCGGAGTTGTCATCGTGTACTGTATTATCAACATGAACGTCTGTCAAAAGATTAGAAGTATCAACGGTTGTATTGTAAGAGCAGCGATATTCATACGCTGCAGTGTCTGTCGTCGGCACCTGATATGTCCAGCTGCCGCTTCCCGGAGTTACATGATCTGTTCTCACATGAGCACCGTTTGTGTCGTAGACATCAATGGTAACGTCACCGGAATATTTCATATACTGCAGAGAAGCCGGATTGATGGAGTCTGTCAGTACTCTTCCTGCTGCAGAAAGGTGACTACCCTGATTGTATATAACATTCCACGGGATTGTCTTAATTCCATTCTCTCCTGCGGTTACCTCTCCAACCTTTTTGTCCAGAGGCCATGTAATGGTGTTTTGAAGATCTTTGGAAGCCTCCTGCTCGCCAGGCACTTCATCACTTTTCACCTTAACTCCATTGGAAGTCTGCTCTACCGTTCCCTGCTGTGAAATCTTAGTCGGATCGATGGAAGCGGTGTATGTAATTTCTGCTTTTTCTCCATCTTTCATCTGAGGAATGGTGTATACAAATCCATTTCCCTGAGTTGCAGCAGATCCGGTACCAAGGCTGTTCACTGCATTTCCATCGTATGTCAGAGCAGTTCCTGTGATGGTATCTGTAACAACAACGTTGTTGCTTGTACCTTCAGATTCCACGGTAACGGTAAAGTGTGCTTTTCCGTCACTGCTGTCAAAGTAGCCTTCCTTCTTTACCTTTAATCTGGATTCTTCATCAAACGTCAGATCAATCGGAGTTGCGCTGCCGCCCCACTCAATATGATTTGTTGTTTTGTCAAAACTTCCACTGATTTCAATAAAAAACTGTGCATTGGAAGCAGCTGCCAGCTCACGGTAATGTTCATGGGAAGTATTCAGGTTTACTGTCACCACACCTCCATTTACGGTGTAGCTATTTCCGGAAACCTCATAATAATTCCCTCCATCCTCTACAGTGATAGAGAATGTTCCACTCTCACCATCAGCAGCAGTGAATCCTGCAGGAAGCGGATAAGTCATTGTATTCGCAAACTGAATACCGCCCGGAACCTCACTGAAGTTGAGGTCTACACTGTATTCTTTTCCCGGACGTGCAGTATAAGTTCCGTCACTGTTCTGAGTCAGTCCGTTCACACTGGCACTGGTCACAAATCGACCAAGGTCACTGCTTACCTCACCTACTTCAACAACTTCCGGATCCTCCACAACGTCTTCTTCCGGAGTTGGAGTTGGTGTTGCCTCCGGAACTTCTGTTACGGAAG
>JAUNAE010000048.1 GCA_030527765.1 Eubacteriales bacterium | reverse complement strand
CCGGAAGGGAAAGGACTATGAGTGTGGAAGATATTATTTCTGATATTGCAGGCAGAGTTGAGGAGAACTCCACCAGGAGGCCTACAGATTATTACGACGAAGACGGACTTCGCAGATGCGGAGTATGCAAGGAGCGTAAAGAGAACAGATATAACTTCCTTGGAAATGTAAGAGTCGTATCCTGTCTGTGTAAATGTGATCAAGCTATCATGGAAGCCAGAAAAGAAGAAGAGGCCAGACGCGAATTTGCTATTCGTGTTCAGAGTCTGAAGACCATCGGGCTTACCGAGCATCGTTTCCGTGAATGGCGTTTTGAAAATGATAATGGGAAGAATCCCAAGCTGAACCTTGCCAGGAAATATGTGAAGGACTGGAAGGAGATGCAGGAGAAGAATATCGGTTATGTGATCATGGGTCCTGTTGGTACCGGTAAGAGTTTCTTTGCCGGATGCATTGCCAATGCTCTGATGGAGCAGGGAGTCAGTGTCATGATGACCAACTTCTCCAGAATATTAAATGAATTAACGAAGCCCTATGCGGATAAGAATCAGATCATTGCGAACCTGGTATCTTATCCGCTTTTGATTATCGACGATCTGGGCATAGAGAGAAATTCTGAATTTGCCCTGGAGATGATCTACAACGTGATCGACCGCAGGTACTGTACCAAAAAGCCACTTATAGTGACAACCAATCTGTCTTATCAGGACATGACAAGGTCGGATTTGGATATGGAACATCAGCGCATTTACAGCCGACTGATGGAGATGTGCCTGCCGGTGATTTATAAAGGTTCCGATCAGAGAATGCAGGAGCAGGATTTGAAGATGGAATGGATGAAGCTGCAGGAATCCCAGTAGGGATCAGGATGAGGGGAGTGATTACCATGATTTATATAGAGGACAGCAGTTAAGTACAGTAGGAAGGGAGGACCAAATGCATGCAGGAAGAAGTTACTAATAAAACTGTGACCCTGGCGATCCGTGCCACGAAGCTGACAAGCGGTGTGCTTTTATCCGCAATCAAGGCTTATCTGAGGCACCATGATCAGAAGAAAACACAGAAAAAGAATATCAAAATGCAGCAGAAAGCGGCGAAGAAGAATCAGCCGAAACCGGGAAAGATCACTGTGAAGGAACTTGCCTCCCAGAATGCCGGCATGACCAACATTGAGATCGATAATAAAAATATCAAGTCTTTTGAACGCTATGCCAGATACTACGGCGTGAATTATGCCGTGAAGAAGGATAAATCAAAGGATCCTCCGGTATATATGGTGTTCTTCAAAGGCCGTGATCAGGATGCGATTCATGCAGCATTCCGTGATTTCTCATCGGCTCAGATTAAGAAAGCCAATAAGAATACGATTCGTAAGAGGCTGCAGAAATACAGGGCTATGGTTGCTCAGAATAAGAGAAGCAAGATCAAACAGAAGGTGCAGAGCCAGTCGCGATGAGTTCAAAGAAATCAAAGAACAGATCAAAGACAAAGTCCTCATTTTCTGTAAAGTCATTCTTTTATAAGCTGACTGGTCAGCTAAAAGGTAAGCTGTCCGCCGACGACATAAAGAAGCTGATCATCATGAACCTGCCCTATATTTTCATATTTATCATTGCCAACCGGATCTCCCATCTGTATCAGATCAGTCCGGGAGAGAAGGCTGGCGAAAAGATTATGTATCTGATGGAGCATTCCAATCAGATACTTGGTGTCATTCCAAGCTTTCAGGGAAAGGACCTGCTGATTGGTATCGGTGTAGCTGCGGTAGCTAAAATCTTAATCTGGCAGAAGCAGCAGGATTCCAAGAAGTTCCGAAAAGGTGTGGAGTATGGTTCAGCTAAATGGGGTGACAGGGAAGATATCAAGCCATATATGGCAGACAATCCCTGGCTAAATGTTCCCCTGACAGCAACCGAATCCATCACAATGGAAAGCAGGCCGAAGAATCCTAAGTATGCCAGAAATAAGAATATTCTGGTTATCGGTGGTTCCGGATCCGGTAAGACAAGGTTCTTTGTGAAACCATCGGTTATGCAGATGAACTGTAGTTATGTGCTTACTGATCCGAAAGGTACACTTATAGGTGAGGTTGGCAAGATGTTAAAGCGCGGCGCACCGAAGAGGGATGACACAGGAAGGATTATCAAGGGTGAGGATGGAAAACCAATTTATCAGCCCTATGAGATCAAGGTATTAAATACTATCAATTTTTCAAAGAGTCTTCATTACAATCCATTCGCCTATATCAAATCAGAGAAGGATATCCTGAAACTGGTGACGGTCATCATGGCCAATACCAAAGGAGAGGGAGAAAAGGAGCAGCAGGATTTCTGGTACAAAGCGGAGAAGCTTTTGTATACGGCACTGATTGCTTATATCTGGTATGAGGGTGAAGAGGAGGAAAAAAACTTCTCAACACTTCTGGATCTTTTGAATGAGTCCGAAGTACGAGAAGAAGATGAAGAGTATAAGAATCCGGTGGATCTTCTGTTTGAAGATCTGGAAGAAAAAGATCCGGATCACTTTGCTGTAAGGCAGTACCGAAAATATAAATTAAGTGCCGGCAAAACTGCGAAGAGCATATTAGTAAGCTGCGGTGCCAGACTGGCGCCATTTGATATCGGCGAACTCAGGGAAATCATGTCTTACGATGAGATGGAACTGGACAAGATTGGAGACCGGCTTACGGCACTATTTCTCATTATGTCGGATACCGATACGACATTTAACTTTGTGATTGCCATGCTGCAGTCACAGCTATTTAACCTGCTTTGCGACAAAGCAGATGATGTATATGGTGGTCGTCTTCCAATCCATGTCCGCGTCATCTGTGATGAGTTCGCGAACATCGGTCAGATTCCACAATTTGATAAGCTGATTGCAACGATTCGAAGCAGGGAGATCTCTGCTTCTATTATTTTACAGTCGCAGTCCCAGTTAAAAACAATGTACAAGGATGCTGCAGATACTATTGTGGGTAACTGTGATACGACATTGTTCCTTGGTGGAAAAGAGAAGACAACCTTGAAGGAAATGAGTGAGATCCTTGGTAAAGAGACCATCGATCTTTACAACACATCGGAGACAAGAAGCAATCAGAAATCCTTTGGTCTGAACTATCAGAAGCTGGGCAAACAGCTGATGACCGAGGATGAGATCGCTGTCATGGATGGTGGTAAATGCATCTTGCAGATCAGAGGTGCCAGACCATTCTTTTCCGATAAATATGATATTACGAAGCATCCACATTACCGGTTGTTATCGGATGCCAATCCGAAGAACTGGTTTCAGGTAGACAAAGAAATCAATCCACAGTACCTGCCAAAACCTACAGAGGTGATTGATGAGGTATTCGAAGTGGAAGTATTAGAAGATGAAGAAGAGGAGTCAGACGATGATTTATAAAAGACATTTGATCAAAGCAGCAGATATTGAAGACATCCGTGTGAAATGGATGTGGAACCCTTACATTGCCTATGGAAAATTAACCTTACTTCATGGTCCGCAGGGCGTTGGCAAGACCATGTTTCTTATGAGACTGATGGCAGCAGCAACGAATTATAAGAGTATCGATGATTGTGGCGGACATATTGATCCATGCAACGTGTTATATCTCACTAATGAGGAGAACCTGGAAGGAATCGTAAGGCCTAGATTAAAGCAGGCCGATGTAGATGTGGACAGAGTATTCATTATCAATGATGAGCTTCCAATCACGCTTGCTGATGATTCCATTGAGGCACTGATCAAGGAAAATAAGATCCGCTTGCTGATCATTGATCCTATTACAGCTTATCTTGAAAGGGAAAAGGATTTTCAGAATAATCCTGAGAGAGTATATCCAATCGTGAAGAAACTGTCTGAAATTGCAGAGAGAACAGGCTGTGCCATCGTAGTATCTGCAGAGTCTCCGGGATTTATGAGCCATCAGTCCAAGGTGTGGCAATTTGTATTTGAAAGTGACGTTGTAAGTTACCTCTGTATGGAGGATGACGAGAACGGAGAGCTTGCCTATCGTACTCTCTATCATGAGAGATCCATGATCTCCATGGAAGGATTGCCGGTTGAATATGTTATCAGACCGCACAGAGGAATGGATGTCAATATATGACTGATCACAAAGAGTGAATACCGCAGGTGCCAGAGAAAGAAAAAGGCAGCTGCTTTTTTTGCGTTCTTTTTTGAGAAAGATAAGCGATAGGATGTCTGACTTTTCCTGAAGTAGCTCCATCTGTAACTGCAGATGCAGATGTTCACATAGATACATTTCAGAACTACAGATTGAATGAATTACAAAGGAAAGGAGCAGAAACTAACGCAAGGGTTCTTCTGGTTTGAAAAGAATCAGAAGTTTTCAATTTGGTAGTTCTGTATTTATCGAATGATAAATGAACAAAAACCTTTAAGTATGAACGTTAGTTTCAAAGGCATATATGGCATTTTTTAGCAGTGCAATTTCCACACTTTCAACCCTCGTTGTCGCAATCGGCGCAGGTCTTGGAGTGTGGGGCGTAGTAAATCTTCTGGAAGGATATGGAAATGATAACCCCGGTGCCAAGAGCCAGGGCATTAAACAGCTCATGGCTGGCGCCGGTATCATGCTGCTTGGAACTTCCCTGATTCCACAGCTTTCCACACTGTTTTAGAAGAGGATAAGTATTATTGAATACCATCATTGAACGAATCACGGAGGCGATTAAAGATATCCTCATTGGTTTCATCCATTCCGGTATGGAGACCATGTTCGTAGAAGTCAATGACAAGGTAGGAACGATTGCCGGTCAGGTGGGACAGACACCGCAGGGATGGAATGGCAGCATTTTCTCGCTGATCCAGAACCTTTCCCAAACGGTGATGATCCCCATCGCCGGCATGATCATTACCTTTGTACTTTGTTATGAGCTGATCACGATGGTGACACAGAAAAACAATTTCCATGAGTTTGAAACCTTCAACTTATTCATCTGGGTATTTAAGGCATATATCGCTATTTACCTGGTGACTAATACCTTCAACATAACGATGGCGGTCTTTGATGTGGGCCAGCATGTGGTTAGCAGCGCCGCCGGAGTAATCAGTAATACGACAGCCATTGATGTTACGGCAGCAATGGGAGATATGCTGGATACTTTGGAGGATATGGAGGTTGGAGAATTGTTTCTGGTAACCATGGAGACGATGCTTCTGGTACTTACCATGAAGATCATGTCTGTCATCATTACGGTTATTCTCTATGGACGAATGATCGAGATCTATCTGACCTGTTCCGTGGCGCCGATTCCATTTGCAACCATGACCAACAAGGAGTGGGGCAATATCGGCAACAATTATCTGAAGGGACTTTTCGCACTGGCATTTCAGGGATTTTTCATGATGGTCTGCGTCGGCATTTATGCGGTCTTAGTACAGACCCTGACCATCACAGACAACATTCATGGAGCAATGTTCTCAGTTGCGGCATATACAGTAGTCCTGGCATTTTCATTATTCAAGACAGGAAGCCTGTCGAAATCAATCTTTAATGCTCACTAAAGCATCCTCCAAAGCTTCATTTAAAGCTTCAACGTGAACATTAGGACGAACATTTGAAAGAAAGACGAGGAAAGAATTATGGCATATGTACCAGTACCGAAGGACCTGACACAGGTCAAAACAAAAGTGGCACTGAACTTAACCAAGCGCCAACTGATCTTCTTCAGTGTGGCTGCAGTTGTGGGAGTTCCATTGTATTTTCTTACACGAAAAGGAGTCGGATCCAGTGTGGCTGCCATCCTTATGGTGACAGTGATGCTTCCCTTCTTCTTTATGGCCATGTATGAAAAGGATGGACTTCCCTTTGAAAAAGTAATGGGGAATATCATCAGGCAGAAGTTTATCAATCCGGGGCCAAGACCTTATAAAACGGAGAATTTCTATGGCCAGGTGGACTCCCTTGTAAAAGAGGAGGGTTTAAGCAATGGCAAAGAGAGAACGAAGGGACAAACAGCTTCAGCAGCTGGAGGCCCAGGAAAAAAGAAGCCGAAAAGAAAAAAGAAGTAAACAGACAAAAAGCGACAAGCTGGCTACCAAGAGAGAGAAGGAACGTAAGAAACAGGAAAAGAAGAGAAAGAAGCAGGAAAAAGTGCCGAGAACAGCTCAGCAGTCCATCCCATATCTTCGTATGTTTCAGGATGGAATCTGTCAGGTGACCAAAACCTTCTTTTCAAAGACAGTCCAGTTCTATGATATCAACTATCAGCTGGCCTTAAATGAGGATAAGACAACGATCTTTGAGAATTACTGTGATTTCTTAAATTACTTTGATTCATCGATTTCTGTCCAGTTATCCTTTATCAATCAGCAGGTGGATGTCACAGAATTTGAGCGTACCATCGATATCCCTTCCCAGGAGGATGCTTTCAATAACATCCGTGAGGAGTATAAGGGAATGCTGAAGAACCAGCTGGCGAAAGGAAATAATGGTCTGGTAAAAACAAAGTACATTACCTTTGGCATTGAGGCAGAGGACCTCAAGGTGGCCAGACCGAGGCTGGAGCGAATCGAGGCCGATATCCTGAATAACTTTAAGGTACTTGGAGCACAGGCTCATTCCTTAAATGGTAATGAGCGACTGGAAATCATGTATCACATCTTCAATCAGGATAAGATCGAGCCTTTCCGCTTCGAATATAAGATGCTTCCGGAGACGGGGCTTAAGACGAAGGACTTTATCGCGCCTACGTCGTTCAATTTTTCAAAAAATCAGACCTTTCTGATGGGAAGAACCATCGGATCCGTCAGCTATCTGCAGATTCTGGCTCCTGAACTTACGGACCGAATGTTGGCAGATTTCCTGGATGTGGAAGACAGTATCAACGTCAATATTCATATCCAGTCCATTGATCAGGCAGCAGCAATCAAAATGATCAAAGGTAAGATTTCAGATTTGGATAAAATGAAGATCGAGGAGCAAAAGAAAGCAGTACGTTCCGGTTATGACATGGATGTACTTCCTTCCGACCTTGTCACATACGGTGAGGAGGCAAAAAATCTCCTGGAAGATCTCCAGTCCAGAAATGAAAGAATGTTTTTGGTGACCGTACTTGTGATGAATACGGCAAAGAAAAGACAGAAACTGGATAATAACATTTTCCAGGTGCAGGGTATTGCACAGAAATATAACTGCTCATTGAGGCAGCTTGATTATCAGCAGGAGCAGGGCCTCATGTCCTGTGTTCCGTTGGGACTTAACCGAATAGAAATTCAGCGAGGGCTTACCACTTCAGCAACAGCGATCTTCGTGCCTTTCACGACACAGGAACTGTTCCAGGATGGGGAAGCTCTTTATTATGGCCTGAATGCACTTTCAAACAACATGATCATGGTGGATCGAAAGAAACTGAAGAACCCGAATGGCCTGATTCTTGGTACACCTGGTTCCGGTAAATCTTTCTCCGCAAAGAGAGAAATCACCAACTGTTTCTTAATTACAGAAGATGACATCATCATCTGTGATCCGGAGGCAGAGTATTATCCACTGGTGCAGGCATTGCAGGGACAGGTTATCCGCATTTCACCGGTATCCAACCAGTATATCAATCCTATGGATCTGAATCTGAACTACTCAGAAGAAGATAATCCATTGTCGTTGAAATCTGACTTTATCCTTTCACTCTGTGAGCTGATCGTAGGTGGAAAGTCAGGTCTGGAACCAGTAGAAAAGACAATCATCGACCGATGTGTAAGGCTTGTTTATCAGGAATATCTGGCAGATCCACAGCCGGAGAAGATGCCTATCTTAGAGGATCTTTATAACCTGCTTCGCGGGCAGGATGAACCGGAAGCTCAGAGACTTGCAACAGCACTGGAAATCTATGTTACAGGTTCCCTGAATGTATTCAATCATCAGACTAATGTGGATATCAATAACCGTATCGTCTGTTTTGATATCAAGGAACTTGGTAAGCAGCTGAAGAAAATCGGCATGCTGATTGTACAGGATCAGGTTTGGAACCGAGTAACGATCAACCGAGCAGAACGAAAATCCACCAGATACTACATCGATGAGTTCCATCTTCTTCTGAAGGAGGAACAGACAGCCAGTTATTCTGTTGAGATTTGGAAGAGATTCCGTAAGTGGGGCGGTATTCCTACCGGTATCACCCAGAATATCAAGGACCTTCTGGCCAGTCGTGAGATTGAGAACATCTTTGAGAACTCTGACTTCATCTACATGCTGAATCAGGCATCCGGTGACAGACAGATTCTTGCAAAGCAGCTGAACATTTCACCAACTCAGCTGTCCTATGTAACCAACAGTAACGAAGGTGAGGGACTTCTGTTTTATGGAAATGTCATCATTCCGTTTGTGGATCATTTTCCAAAAAGCACCAGTATCTATAAGCTCCTTACCACAAAACCGGAAGAACAGGGAGGAAACTAAATATGTCTGTAGGGATGATCATCGCATGCTTGGTTTTTGCGTTTGTTTTAGGCATTTTCTGTGGATTCAGCATCATGCTGTTACTGTTTTCACTGGGAAATACCATTTACTAAGAGGAGGTAATTGATTTGGCAGATCAGAGAATGAAGGCCAGGGATAAGACCGTCCAGAAGATGACGAAGGATGGTCTTGTAGAAGAAAACCTGGCTGAGAATTCCACTGTCCGGGTCAGTAGCAGAGCGGGAGATATGAAGCTGGAGCGAAAGAATCATCTGGGATCAGATGAACGCATGGGAAGCAGTCGCCATGCACAGCAGTCCCGTGATGCTCCCGTCAGTGGCAGAAGAAAGAATAGAAACTTCCATGGATCCGAAGAGGATGTGGGAGCAAGGGATGCAATGGAAAATGCACCCGATGGCACGGATTTAAGTGCCGGAAGAAAGAAAAAGCAGGCAGGAAAGTTCCGTACACAGGAACAGAGTGCCGGAGAGGGAAAGCTTCTTGAGAAGGAACGTCACCTCTCCACCAGCCGAGGAGATTCCAGAAAGGATGAAAACGGCGGAACCAAACGCCCGAAACAAAAGAGGCGATTGCAATTTGCTCAGGAGGAAACCGGAGCAGCAGATACTGTGAAGGCTGAAGCTTCTGATACAGCCAAGGCAAATGCAAAGAAAGCTTCCATGAAGGAGCATTCTAAGAAGGGAAAAACAGTTCAGCATGAGCCGGATGCTATCGGTAAAAAGCAGAGCAAATTAGCATTTGAAAATGAAGGAAAAGTTGCCGGTACAGGCAAAAAGATTGCCGGTGCAGCCGCGGGCATGACATCAGCAGCAATCCATAGAAAGATTGCAGAATCAGAGGATGAGAATGCTGCAGTCAAAGGACTTCATGATCTGGAAATGGGAGCAGAAGGTACTGGGAGATTGGCACAGAGAAGTGTCAGGAACCGTAACCGCAGAAATAGTCGAAGAGCTGCAAGATATGAGGCGAAGGCAGACAAAGAAGCAGTGAAAATCTTATATCAGGATGCCCTGGCCAAGGATGAGAAGCTGCAAAGAAGTTCACTTCTGAAAAAACAGATTCAGAAAGCAAGGATTAAGCGGGAATATGCTAAGGCTAAAAGAGCCGAACAGGCAGTGGCAGCACCAAAAGGAACCGTGGATTTCATCAAGAAGATTGGTGGCAAGGTCACCAACTTCTTTAAGGAAAACAGAAAGGTATATATCAGCATTGGTGTACTGATTGCCATGATGTTTCTGATTGCTACCAGTCTGACCTCCTGTTCCGCTTTGTTCCTGCATAACCTGATTGATTATTCCGGAGCAAGTTATATGTCCACGGATGAAGATATCCGGGATGCGGATCTGTATTACACACAGCTGGAAGCAAACCTCCAGGAGAGAGTAAATCGGATGGAATCAGAAAATACCGGATATGACAGATACCGTTATCAGATTGATGAGATCGGACATGATCCATTTATCCTGATCAGTTACTTGTCGGCTAAGTATGAGGTATTCGAATTCAACACGACAATCAAAGCAGAGCTGGATGAGCTTTTTGCCCAGCAATACAGCTTATCAACAGAAAGTTCCAATGAAACCATCACAGAAACCAGAAGAGTTCGTGTGGGAGAATCCTTAGGACAGGTTGTTACCAGTGGTTATTGTAACTGTACGATCTGTTGTGGTCAGTGGTCCGGCGGTCCGACAGCCAGTGGTGCTATGCCGCAGGCCAATCATACGATTGCAGTGGATGCCCATACGCCTACTGTTCCGATGGGAACAAAGGTAGTCATGAATGGTGTGGAATATACGGTAGAGGATACCGGTAACTTCACCCAGTATGGCGTAGATTTCGATGTATATTATGACAGTCATTCTGCCGCTTCTGCCCATGGTCATCAGACCTGGGAAGCTTATCTGGCAGACGATAATGGCAGTCAGGAGATCGAAGTGACGACGACAACAACAGAAAGTGTCTATAGTATTACTCTGACTAATCACAGTCTGACAGGAATCTGCCAGAACAGACTTGGTATGTTCCAGAAGGAATTGTTCTCTGCTTACAACGATACAAAGGGTAATCTGCAGATGTTTGAAAGCCCATTTGACTTCAACTGGTATTACAGAGTAAGCAGTTATTATGGCTATCGAATCCATCCAATCAGTGGTGCCAATGCACTGCATAATGGCGTGGATATTGGAGCTGCAGAAGGAACACCGATTGCAGCAGGCCTTACAGGAACCGTAATAACGTCCACTTATAATGACAGCTACGGCAATTATGTAGCAATCAAAGATGATAAAGGATATGAGATCCGTTATGCACATCTGTCCAGCAGAAGTGTATCGGCAGGACAGTATATTGAGAAGGGTGAGGAAGTAGGAAAAGTCGGAAGTACCGGCAATTCCACTGGTCCACATTTACATCTGGAGCTTTTCCATAATGGGGAGAGGTTAAATCCAATCTTCTATTTTGAAACAGGAGATGCGATCCCTGGTGTCGGAGATGTGGAGTATTCCTCAGAAGCAGCCAGAAGACTGGTTGAGTTCTCCCTTCAGTTCCAGGGTACACCTTATGTATGGGGCGGTTATTCACCTAGTGGTTTTGACTGTTCCGGATTTGTAAGCTACTGCCTGACCAATTCAGGAGTATTAAATACCGGTCACTTAGATTGTGACGGACTATTAGCTCGGATGACCAGAATACCGGAATCTGAGATGCAGCCTGGAGATATCATTTTCTTCCAGGGAACCTACAATACGCCGGGGGCGTCACATGTGGGCATTTACATCGGTAACGGACAGATGGTACATTCCGGAAGTCCGAATAAAATATCTGATATTTACAGCTCTTACTATCAGCAGCACTGGTTATGTGTCGCAAGATGGTAGAGCATTTTTATTTCCGGGCAGATTTCGGTCTGTCCGGTGAAAGGAGAAGAGCATGAAGACTTTAGAGAGAGCCAGATCAGATCTTGAGAAGGCGATTAAGAAGCGCGACCAGTCCAGAAAACGACTGGAAGCGGATGAATTTACGGTAAAGGAATGTGAAGCAGCGCTTATGGAATCGGAGAACAATGAATATGTCTTAGAGATCCGTGAATGGGGACTTACCGTAGAAGAATTAAAGGAGCTGCGTAAGGCAATGGAGCATAAATCCCTTGCCCAGGTTATGAAAGAGAAAGGGGAACAGGAAAGACATGATGAATTTATCGAAGGTTAAACGAGGTGCCACAAAGGCAATGCTTTTTGGAATGATGATGGCTTCCGTTGCAGGTGCAGCAATGCCAGCTTATGCAGCAGATGATAATTCCATTGGAATTGAAAAGCCTTCCGGATGGAAGCAGGGAGAAACAACGATTACTGTCACCATCAATGCCAACAAGCTTGGCGAGGGTGTTACGATCACAAAACTGGAAGCAAAGGTTGGAGAGAATGGTACCTGGACAGATATCACAGACAGTCATTCCATTAGTATTAGTAAGAACGAAACGGTCTATGTAAGAGCAACCGATTCAGAAGGTGCAACTTATGAGCAGAATCGTTCCATCAAGTGTTACGACAGCGAGAAGCCGACACTTGCAGCATCTCTTACCGATGGTGTTCTTACCATTCAGGGAAAGGATACGATTTCAGGGATTGCATCCATTACAGTCAATGGCACTGAGTACCGAGATCTTACAGAAGGCACTTTGAAGATCCAGCTGACTCAGAAGGATTTCACTACAAAGAAGATCGAGATTACTGCCACAGATAATGCGGGCAATACTTCTGATAAGTATTCTCTTCAGAATCCATATTATGAGTGGGCTGTAAAGCAGGCCATTGCTCAGTCTGCAGATGCCAGTGGCAATAATGCAACAACGACTACACCAACTGGTGATGATCAGCAGGTAACTTCGCCTCTTCCTCAGGATGCAAAGCCAAGTGAACCTACAACTTCTACTGGAACGGTAGAAGACAGAACGGTTACAGGAATTGAGCAGGAGCTTGCCGAGCAGAATGAAACGGTAGATAAGATTTCTTCTACCACAACTGCAGCGGGCAAGGAGTTCTATACTATTTCCACTAAGAGCGGAAAGGTATTCTACCTCATCATTGATAATGAGCAGAGCCAGGATAATGTGTATTTCCTGACAGAGGTAGATGAGCAGGATCTTATGAACTTCACCTTATCCGATACGGTAACACTTCCAGATGTAGATACCGTATATGCAACGGTAGACGGTGAGGATGATCAGACAGAGACACCTGCCACAGAGGCGGAAAAACCAGAGGAAACAGAAACTCCGGAAGAACCTGAAGTGCAGGAACCTGCGAAGACTTCAAACCTTGGCTCCTATCTGCTTATTGGTTTACTTGCAGCTGGAGTTGGTGCAGGAGCCTGGTATATGAAGATCTATAAGCCAAAGCATGAATTCGATGACGATGATGAGTATGAAGAGTTCGATGATGACGACAGCGAGACCTATGAAAAGGACGATGCCGATTCGGATCAGGATTACGAACCGGAAGTCATGGATGATGAAGATGATTAAGAGGGGAGATGCGTATGAGAGATGAGACTTGTAATTGCTGAGAAACCTTCCGTGGCCATGTCACTTGCAAAAGTGGTAGGGGCCACAAAAAGGAATGACGGCTATGTGGAAGGAAATAGTTATATCGTTTCCTGGTGCGTGGGTCATCTGGTGGGCTTTTGCGATGCGTCAGAATATGACGACCGCTATAAGAAATGGCGCTATGATGATCTTCCCATTGTGCCGGAGGAATGGAAAACCAGAATCCTGGATGCAACCAAGAAGCAGTTTTCTATCCTGAAAAAACTGATGCACCGAAAAGATGTCACTGAAGTGATTGCAGCGACAGATGCCGGAAGAGAAGGAGAACTGATCTTTCGACTGGTATATGAAAAGGCCGGATGTAAGAAGCCGGTGAAAAGACTCTGGATCTCATCTATGGAGGAAAGCTCCATCAGAGAAGGATTCAAAAATATGAAAGACGGTTCGTATTACGACGATCTTTACAAAAGTGCTCTTTGCAGGGCACAGGCCGACTGGCTGGTAGGGATCAATGCGAGTCGTCTTTTTTCTGTTCTCTATAACCGCAATCTGAAGGTTGGACGAGTGCAGACACCTACGCTTGCCATGATTGTAGAGAGAAATCAGAAGGTAAATGGTTTTAAGAAGGAGAAGTACTTCGAAACACACCTGACCTGCGGAGATCTTCATGCAGTCAGTGAGAAGTTTACTTCCAAAGAAGAGGCAGACAAGCTGGCAGCCCTTTGTCAAGGAAAGATGTGCCAGGTGATCACAGATGAGGAAAAGGAGAAGACGGTACAGCCACCGCTTCTCTATGATCTGACCACACTGCAGAGAGATGCCAACCGTATCCTTGGCTATACCGCTCAGGAGACTTTGAATTATGCCCAGTCCCTGTATGAGGATGGCGTGATCACTTATCCGAGAACAGACAGCCAGTACCTGAATGATGAGATGGAATTGTCGGAGGAAGAGATGATTGAGCTGCTTCAGGAATTTGATGAGTTTGAATATCTGGAGGATTTCGAGCCGGATGTGAAGAGAACACTGAATTCCGAAAAGGTTACCGATCATCATGCCATTATCCCTACAAGGAAAATCACCAGAGCCTATCTGGATTCCTTAAGTGAAGGAAAGAGAAACGTCCTGATGTTGATCGAAGCCAGAGTGCTGATGGCAAATAGTAAGCCATATATTTACCGTTCCCATCGATGTGAGATCTTGTGTGAGCAGGCACATTTCACTATGACTTTTCAGAATGTGAAGCAGCTGGGCTTCAAGGTCATCGAGAGGGAGATGTATCTCTACTTTGATAAGAAGGTTCCGGAAGAACTTGGCATTGATCTGGAGCTGGTAAAGCTTCAGGAATATGGCCCGATGCAGGCAGAGGTTCAGGAGAAATACACCAGACCACCGAAGCAATTCACGGAAGATACACTGCTTTCTGCAATGGAGCATGCAGGCAATGCAGATATCGAAGATGCAGAAAAGAAGGGTATGGGAACACCGGCCACCAGAGCTTCCATTATTGAGAAGCTGGTCAGCTCCGGATTCATTTCCAGAGATAAGAAAAATCTGGTGCCTACGGTAGATGGCGATAAGCTGATCACCATTCTCCCAGATGAGATCAAATCTCCAAAATTAACAGCTGATTGGGAGATGAAGCTCAACGAGATTGCTAAAGGAGAGGCCGATGCGGATGTGTTTATGGCAGATATCGTGAAGATGATGGAGGAATTGACTGGTCGTTATTCCGGTATCTCCGAAGCAGAAACAAAGGATTATTTTGGCAGCAAAGATAAGAAAAACAACTATAAGAGAAAGAAGAGGTAAGACGAATGAGAAAAGGAAATTTTAGAAGAGTATTATCTGGTCTTCTTGCCATGATGACAGTAATGACCACTGTGATGTCGCCTATGGTGACTTATGCACAGGAAGCTGATCCGGCGGATAAGAAACCTCCGCTCTATAAAGAGGTTAAGGATATGCTTGATGAGGATGAAGTCGTAAAGGCAGAAGATCTGGAACTTGATTTTGGATCCAGATTCGACATTAAGATCGATTTCACAAAGATCGAGATTCCTAATAACGATAAGGTAAAGGTTACCTTTGAAGAGGCGAAAAATGAAGCCGGTGAGGACTTTACTACAGAGAAGGCTGATACTTACAAAGCAGTCTATTATGTAGAGCCTCTGACGACTGACCATCCGAAGTATCAGATCAGCAGAAATCTGATCGTAAAAGAAGCACCTCAGACCGAAGCACAGACAGAAATCCAGAGCGAGAGCCAGGATAATGGCGGTGACAGCGGTTCTGGTGAGGAAGTGGATGATGGAGAATCTGACTCGGAGACGGAAGCTTTCATGGAAGCTCAGGTAGGTATCGAAGCATTAGACTTTGATGCAGAAAATGAAGCTTCTACAGAAATGATCACTGAAGCAGCTGAGACGGAAGAAATGACAGAAGCTCAGACTGAAATTGATGAAACAGAAGCTGAGTCCGAAGCGGAAACAGAATATGTTGAAAATGAAGAAGAATTAGCACTTGATGCTGATCTTGAAGCTTCTGAGGATCAGGACGTGTACGATGAGGAATCCGGATTATATCTTTCAGATGTAATGGAGGAACTTGTAGAGGCAGAAGATGTTGATCTTTTGGCCATGGAAGAGGGAGAAGTTGTTTCTGTTATGCTTCTTGCAGCATCTGATTCAACAAAATCCACTCAGTCCGTTGATGTTGTGAAAGGTACCAGTTACCATTATGCAGATTATGGTCTGGGAAGTTATCAGACGCATAAATACACCGTTACTTTTGGCTCTGTAACTGCAACTGCTTATTGTGTACAGCCTTCTAAGGGTGCTCCCGGAGATGGCCGTTATACAATCACAAAGCTTAGCGATGGCAAAACACTTGCCAAAGTATGTTACTACGGAACAAAAGCCAGTGGAGATGAAGGTTTCTTTGCAGAGAAATATCCTGATTTTTCTGCTGGTAAGAGATTTGTAATTACTCACATCGCTGCAGCTTATGCGAATGGATCCAGTGACTGGGATTCTGGAACAAACAGCGAAGGACGTAAATTAGCGATGGAGCTTTATAACTATTGCGTATCTATGCCTGAGATTCCCGATGTTGCTATGAGTTTTTCAGAAGATAATGTAAAAGCTTATGTGGATGGCAATATTCAGAGAACAAAGGAAATTAAATTTAAAGCAGATGAACTTCAGACAGTTACATTTAAGCTCCCTGCAGGAGTAAAACTTGTAAATACATCAACCGGAAAGACAAGTGCAGCTGGTGCATCTGTAGAGATCAGTGGTGGCACTTCTTTTTATCTGACAGCACCACTGACTCAGGCCAGTGATGTAAGTGCTACTTTCAGCACCACAATGAAGGGAAGCATTACAAAGGACTATTCAGCATATAAAATCACAACCACATCCGGAGATCAGGACCTTGCGCTTGTATT
>JAUNAE010000446.1 GCA_030527765.1 Eubacteriales bacterium | reverse complement strand
TTTTAGGGTATTATTGATTAGGGTACTCGGATTTTATCCAGTGATCCAAAGTCCGTGGAACTGCTGATTCGTCTGGATTATGACTTTGCAGCACTCTCAAAAAGATCAAATAGTACAATGCATCAGTTCGGCTTTCTTGAAATCGCCATGCGGCAGAATGACCTCGCTATCGAAGTTCGAAATTATTTGAGATCACATCCGAACGCTTCTGTAGTCAATCTGGGCTGCGGACTCGACCAGACTGCGGAAAACAATACAAATGAATCCAACAAAATCTACAATATCGATATGCCCGATGTAATCAAAGTGAGAAATGAGCTTCTTCCGGAGACAGAACGAATCAGAAACATCGGAACCGATCTAAACGACACCACCTGGTTCAATGAAATAGATGATTCCAATGGAGTGGTATTTATTGCGGCGGGAGTCTTTTATTATTTTAAAAAGACACAGATTCAGAAACTCTTTAATGCTATGGCCAAGCGGTTTAAGGGCGGCGTACTTGCATTCGACACAGCAAATAAGTCAGCTGTCAAACTCATGCTGAAAACCTGGGTGAAAGAGGCTGGAATCACGGATATCGACTCCTATTTTTATGTCAGCGACATGAACCGTGACCTCAATACCTGGTTAAAAAATGCAAGAGCAGGCTATAAAGGATATATGCTTGGATACAATGATCTGAAGACGAAAAGTGTGAGCGGCTTTTTCAGATTCCTTGCGAAGCTCGGCGATGGAATGATGAAGATGAAAATTGTGAGAATTGAATTCGACAAATGAAGAAAATGAAGAGATGTGAGCTGACCGGTCCCGGTACGATACTGTCACCACGCATGGTAGGTGAGGTCGGAAAAGAAGCGAAAGATATTGGTTTGTCTCTTCTAACTTTCGCAAAAAAGCGTTAAAATAGTTGAAGAGTGTTCACGGTCACATTGATCCGGAATAGCGGAAATAATGATAGTTATTTATGAAATAGGGAACAGAAGAGCAATATGAACTTTTATGAATTTGGTCAGGAAAACAGTGAGATCATTGTAATGCTGCACGGATTATCCATGACCTGGGATATGCTGCAGGATGCCGTCGACATATTGAAAGCGGACTATCATGTGATCGTTGCTGCCATACCCGGACATGATCCGAAGTCGAAAGAAGAGTTTACAAGCGTGGAGAACGCAGCAGGGATGATAGAAGAGTATCTGCTGGAGAAAGAATACGATGATATTCTGTGCATTTACGGACTCTCTATGGGCGGTGCGATCACAATCAGGATCCTTGCCGATAACCGTGTCAGATTTCAAAAGGCGGTTATCGATGCGGGCATTACGCCGTATGAAATGCCACGGATTTTTACAAGAGCAATATTAGTCAATGATTTTGCGACGATGATGCTTGCGCGCAGATTCTCGTCGCTCTTAAAGTATGCTTTTGCTCCGGAGCGCTTTGATGAGGAAATCATGCAGAAGGAGATCGCGGGAATCAAGAACATGACGCCGAAGACGATATGGAATGCCTTCGATTCCGCAAACAATTATTCAATGCCGGCTGATTTTCCGGAGATTTCGACCTGCATTGAGTACTGGTACGGAGAAGATGAAAAGAAGGACAGGAAACTCGATCTTCGATACGTGAAGAGGCATATTCCGAATGTAAAATTCCGGATGATTCCGAATATGACGCACGGGCAGTATGTGTGCAGCGAGCCTGAAAAGTTCAGCCGCACACTGAAGAAGGTGCTGAAAGGCAAGAGTTCAGCCGCGCACTGAGCAGGTTCCAATGGGCTGAATAATCTGATGCACACGGAAGAAGGTATTGAGGTGACGTATGGCAAGTTTACAGTACAGAGTAATGGCGGGGGCGATTCGGTTGACCGGACTGAAGAAATTGTTTGCCCTGCCCGAAGACAGGCTGCTGAAGATCGTTCGGTGGATCAATCGGGACCGTAATTTTCAGATTCCGAAGAATAAAAACGCGCTTTACGGAGACCTTGTGATCCTTGATAAATACCACTGTCTTACGATACAGACCGCCGTAGAGAAAAAGAAGAAGGCAGTGCTGTTCTTCTTCGGAGGAGGAATGTGCATCGGACCGGATCAGGGCGATGTGAAGGCGGCGGTCAGCGTCGCGAAGAAAACCGGGGCGGATGTGTGGTTTCCTTACTATCCGCTCTGTACAGAACATTCTATTGCTGAGACATATGAGATGTGCTTTCAATGTTACTGCGAAATTGTGCAGACTTATGGGGCTGAAAATGTCACGCTGATCGGTTTTTCCTCGGGCGGTGCGCTGGCAATCGGGATGGCGCTGCATAACAATGCGCTCGGAAGACCGGTTCCGATGCCGAAGCAGATTATTGCGTCCTCTCCGGGAAGTGTGCCGATGACGGACGAAGAATTTCAGAAAATGAAAGCCGTTAATAAAAGAGATGTCATGATCGATGCGGCCTTTATGAAAACGGTACAGGGCATTATGGAGCATGGCCGGAAGGTTCCGGACTATATGCTGTCCGGAATCACCGGAGATTTTTCCGGCCTGCCGCACATCTATTTTTATTACGGAGGTGATGAGGTGCTCCGGGCTGAGGCGGAATATTTCGAGGAGTCCTGCAAAAAAGCCGGAACTCCCTACACGATGACGATCGAGCCGGAAATGTGTCACTGCTATGCGATGCAGACGCGTTTTCCGGAGGGAAAACGTGCCTTTGAAGAGATTCTGGAAATAATAAGACGAAATTAACGAAAAGTTACGGGGACGAAAATTACAGAACGGCAATATATTTGAGAAGAAGCAGGAGTCAGATTGAAATCAAATTTTAGTACGAGGCTGTTTGGGCGGCTGTACCTCGATTCCTTCATGAAGGGAATGAAGTTAAACAGCTGCGCCATAGCAGATAAGAATCAGTTGAAAAAAGAGTACGAAGCGGTGGTACGGAGCGCGAAGGACATAGGGAAATCGCGCATGATGAGCGCGTACTGTATGGGCGCATTTTTAGTACCATAAAAGTGTAGTTGTTAGAGAGTAATTAACTCTGACATCTGCA
>JAUNAE010000445.1:613-3042 GCA_030527765.1 Eubacteriales bacterium | reverse complement strand
AAGCTGCGGAGCAGCTATTCGGTTATGAGCAAGAAGCGAAGCGGATTGCGAATATTCGTTTGACATGCAGCTGCGAAGCGAGAGGAAGATTCCGATTCGCTGACACAGAAACGATTTCTGAGAATAGACATAGAAAGACAGGAAAAAAGATGGAAAAATTTATTAGCGGAGCCCCGCTGCCTTTGGTTATGCTGCTTTTGATCGTCGGCTTTGTATTTTTGATCAAAGGAGCGGATTTCTTTGTAGAAGGCAGTTCAAATGTGGCAAGAAAATTCAAGATTCCCTCTGTGATCATCGGAATGACGATTGTTGCAATGGGAACTTCTCTCCCGGAAACATCTGTAAGTGTGACCGCATCGATTACCAATAACAATGCTCTTGCAGTCAGCAATGCCATTGGATCGAACATTTTTAATATGATGATCGTCATTGGTGTCTGTGCAATTATTACACCGGTAGCAGTCGGAAGTGAGACAATTAAAACAGATATTCCGTTTTCTGCACTGTGTGCACTTCTTCTTGTTCTCCTCGGATGGTCAGCCATCGGAGATGTATCAGGAATGGTTGTAGGACATTTGGATGGTATCCTTCTTCTTATCGTGTTTGCGGGATATCTTGTGTGGCTTACCAAAAGAGCCAGGAAAAATCGTGCAGAGAGTGATGAAGTGGATTCTGAGAAAGAACTCCTGTCAATACCCGTTTGTATTGTGTACATTGTTCTCGGTGCAGCAGGAATTGCACTTGGGGGAGATCTGACCGTAGATGCAGCCAGCAGAATTGCCATTGATTTCGGTATGAGTCAAACTCTTGTCGGACTTACCATTGTATCCATTGGTACCTCCCTTCCGGAACTGGTCACTTCTGTAGTGGCTGCGCGCAAGAAGGAAGTAGGAATGGCACTTGGAAATGCTATTGGATCCAATATTTTCAATATTCTTATGGTTCTTGGAATTGCATCTGCCATAAGCCCGATTAATTTCATTCAGGAGAATGTCATTGATATTATCATTCTTCTTGTATTTACACTGATTGTCTGGGGATTTGCTTCCAGCAAAAAGATTTTGACACGCTTAGAAGGAATTCACATGGTTCTTTTGTATGCGGCTTATGCAGTATATATTTGTATTCGATGAAACAAGATTTCGAGTCAGTCGATTCTCGTAATCCATTTCCGTTGTCTTGCTTGATTCTGCTAACTGCGTGAATCTTGTAAGAGAATTTGCATTGGGGGGTGCAGCATGAAAGAAATTACCTACAGAAATCCTGTATTGCCGGGATTCTATCCGGATCCCAGCATCTGCAGAGCAGGAGATGACTATTATATGGTGAACAGCAGCTTTGAGTTTTTTCCGGGGGTGCCGATTCACCACAGCAAAGATCTTGTGCATTGGAAAACGATTGGACATTGTATCAGCAGATCTTCACAGCTCAAGCTTCCTACGGGTGTGCAGAGCTGTTCGGGCATTTTTGCGCCCACCATCCGTTATCATGAGGGACGCTTTTATATGATTACTACGAATGTGGTGCAGACAGGGGAGAACTCTGAACACGGAAATTTCTACATGTATACAGAGAATCCGGCAGGGGATTGGTCAGATCCGGTGTTTCTTGGAACACCGGGGATTGATCCATCCCTGTTTTTTGATGAGGATGACACGAGCTGGTACGTTGGGACGACAGAGAATCAGATTTATCTCCAAAAAATAGATCTTCAGAAGGGAGCCATGGAAGGAGAAGCCCATATTCTCTGGAAAGGCTCCGGAGGAAGTTATCCGGAAGGACCGCATCTTTACAGAAAAGGTGACTGGTACTACCTTATGATTTCAGAAGGCGGAACTGAGAGATGTCACATGCTTACCATTGCAAGAAGCAAGAATATTTTTGGCCCTTATGAAGAATGCCCGTCAAATCCGGTGATGACCAATCGAAGCCTGGGGCTTCCGATTGAATCTGCAGGACATGGAGATCTGATAGAAGATACGAAGGGAAACTGGTGGGCCGTATGTCTTGGAACAAGAAATTTCGGATATCCTCCCTGCCATAATCTGGGAAGGGAAACCATGCTTGTTCCCGTGGACTTTTCCGGTGACTGGCCGATATTCGGCGATGCAGGAAAGGTTCTCTCAGAATTTAAGGTGAGAGAACTTCCGGGAGAGAATGCAGGAGAAGATCCGGTGGATTCTTTTGAAGATCATTTCCGGAGCAGTGTGCTTCATCCTTCCTGGAACTTTATTTACAATCCGGATCCTTCTCTGTTTCAAATCGGAAAAGGAGCGCTGATTCTTCGGGGAAATGCACATGTTTTAGAGGATGCGGTACCCCTTGCGTGGGTTGGAAGACGTCAGCAGCACCATGAGTGCCGAAGTGAAGTTACCCTTTATTTCCAATGTTCCGGAGAGGGTGAGGAGGCAGGTCTCACAGTATTTACG
>JAUNAE010000445.1:0-603 GCA_030527765.1 Eubacteriales bacterium | reverse complement strand
ACCTATATGAATGGAGAGCGAAAACTGATTTTCAGAAGGCAGATCGGTTCTCTCTGGAAAATCGAGAAGGAAATTCCATGGATAGAAGAGTCAGTAACCTTGTGGGTCGAGGGAGATCTTGAGTTTTATCGGTTTTACTATAAGGATTCCTCCGGAAATAGTGCTGAACTTGGAAGAGGAGAAACAAGGTACCTCACGACGGAAGTGGGAGGTGCTTTTACCGGCAACTATATCGGATTATACAGCGTCGGTAATGGCCGGCCCTGTGAGCATGAAGCTGTTTTTCGAAGATATAGATATTGCCAAAAATAAGAGGGTTAATGAATGGCAAATGCAGTTCGCAGGCAAAACAGGATTACATTGATATTTTTTGCTGTTATTTCTTTTGGAATGGTTTTGCGGTATCGGAATCAATACAGTGGAACGATGAGGTGGGTCAACGGGTTGGCGCAAACTCTGATCTGGATCGGTCTTGTCGCTGCATGGGGATTGTGTGTCAGAAGCCGGCTGATTCAGGACGGAATTCGCAGATATCTTTATCTTGTGTGTGCGATGCTTGTATTATGGCTGCTTCTTCGTGGACTGAAGTATTATGCAGTTCCT
>JAUNAE010000444.1 GCA_030527765.1 Eubacteriales bacterium | reverse complement strand
GGAGGGTATGATATATGTCAAAGTTGAATATAGATCAAAAGAGTGTGCGAGCTCTTTTCAGTGAAAAGTAGACGGATTTCTTAATACCAGACTACCAGCGCCCCTACGCTTGGGGAGAAAAAGAGTGTCAGACTTTGTGGGATGATCTGTTTTCATTTTCTTTTCCGGATAATGACTGCGATCAGTTTAATAGTGATAGTGATGAATATTTTCTAGGACCGATTGTAACGTTCAAGAATGAAGAAGGGAAAATGGAAATCATTGACGGCCAGCAACGTCTTACTACATTAATGCTCTTGCTCCGGGCATTTTATGATAAGTACGGAAACATGAAAAATGATAGAGCCATCAAAACTAGCAAATTTATTGAGCAGTGTATATGGAAGACCGATGAGTTTGGCGATCCGGATAGAACAGCATTGAAGATTGACTCAGAGGTGGCAACCGATAAAGAAAAAGAAGAATTCCTCAATATTTTGAAAACCGGAACCGTCAGCGGAAATGCTACAAATCGGTATGCTAGCAATTATCAATTTTTCCAGAATAAAATTGGAGAGTTTCTAAATAGTTATCCGGACTGGTTCTCTTATTTTCCGATTCGAATTATGAATAACTGCATTCTTCTACCGATTGAAGCTGAATCTCAGGATACAGCGTTGCGTATCTTCTCCACGCTAAATGACCGTGGAAAGCCCTTGTCGGATGCTGATATTTTCAAGGCACAGTTCTATAAATTCTATTCGGCAAAGGGTGAGAAGGACAGATTTATTGAAAAGTGGAAAGACTTAGAAGTTCTTTGCGATTCAATCTTCCATCCGATAACTGGGACGCCGATGGATGAACTTTTCACTAGATACATGTACTTTGAACGTGCACAGCAGGGAATTAAGTCATCCACAACGGAGGCACTCCGTAAATTTTATGAGAAAAATGCATATGCTCTTTTGAAGAAAGACAGTACTTTCGATAACCTGATTGATCTGGCAAATTTCTGGAATGATGTACAGAACCAGAGTGTAGAACGATTCTCAGATAGGGTCCTTCGTAGGTTGTTTGTGTTGAATTATGCTCCAAATGGTATGTGGACTTATTTTGTGTCAGTTTACTATATGGCAAACCGTGATCAACAAGGAATTCTTGATGATGAGAAGTTTTATCAATTCTTAAACAAGATCACGGCATTTATCTGGGCATATGCAGTCACAAATCCCGGAGTTAATGCTCTGAGGACTCCGGTATATGCTGAGATGATAAACGTAGTAAATGGACAGCCTTTGTCATTTGCTGATTATCTTTTTGATACGCAGCAGTTACAAAATGCCTTCAATAATTATTCCTTCAGCAATAACCGCGCAATTACAAAAGCAATGCTGACATGGTGGGCATTTCAGGATGCAGATCAGAAATTGCTTTCTTTGGAGAGTGTATTGGAGATTGAACATATTTACGCACGGAACCGGCAGGAGAAGGAGCATACGCTTTCCAATCCAAGAAATGTTGAGGCTCTTGGAAACAAGGCATTGCTCGAAAAGCGTATCAATATTCGTGCATCTGATTATCGTTTCGGGGATAAGAAAAAATACTATCTCGGCTATGAAAATAATCGGAAGCAAAAAAAGGAAGGCACAAAAATTAAGGAACTGACAGACCTTGCAACCACGGCATCAGACTTTACAGAAACAGATATTGTGCAGCGTAATGCAAAGATTCTATTTGGTTTTGTAGAGTATATGCATGGTAACGGATTGTTAGAAGTCCAGTAAAGGAAGTGATATTTGATGGGAAGTCTAAATTATTCATCATATGTGCATAAGATGGAGATAGGAATCCGTAGGAAAGGAATGCATCCTATGGCTGTTCTGTTATTGACTTCTATTGTCAAATATCCTTCTGTAAAGAATAGATATGGTAGGCCGTATAAGATATCCAGAACAGAAGCCAGAGATTGGTATCATGGAGCGCAAAGCATACCGCAAGGGATTCGAGATGGAGCAGATAATTCGACCATAGTCAGAAATATAAAACAATATTTCGAAGACAGTGTTGTTCCGGAAATATATAGTGATAAGGAACAGGATGTCATGGATGGAATTCTGTCGCTAATACATGATGACAAGAGCATACAGGCATCATCTAGAAAAAAACTGGAAAAATTATATTCAACAGGAGATACAGCTGGATTTTTATCAGTAAGTTTTCTGCTCGCCGTTAAGAACGAAAATGGTTTGTTCCAGCGCCCAGTAAAAAAGAAAAAATCAAAGCCTCTTGCTGAAACGGATGATATCGAGGAATTCGAAAAACTTATGAAGCAACGTTACAGAAAGCCGGATCCCATGACACCACCGAAGGAACTTGCAGAACATGAATTGACGTATGCTACCGAATTGTTGGCAGCCTATGCTGAAGCTGCTAATGTGCCGGAAATGGTTCGCGAGGATTTAAAAGCGCCTGGCAATGCGAGATTTTTACGAGATTTTGATCGGCAGCGCACGTTTTATTATAAGGCGGAGACAATTCTTGAAGCATCGAAGGACATGCTGAAACTGAAAGAATCAGAATGTTTTGATAAGGCAAAGGGTGAAATCTTTGATTTTATCATTCAAACATGCGACAGTCCCTACGATAATGGTTTTAGTCGATTGAGTGCTGTTATTCAAAGAGCAGGCGGAACACCTCTTTCAAAGGCAATTGATGATATGCTGTTGAACTGGATGGGCCCAGGAGAAAAGCAGGGAGTTTGCCATATGCTGGTGAATGATAAACAGATAAGGTGGGTGGACGATGAAAATATTTAATTCAATATTCGAGATACGGCTTAGAATCCTCCTCCTGCTGTCTCAAACAAAACGTGCATTGTATAAAGATGAAATTGTCAATATGGATTTTATTACGGTTTACAGTGCAGACTTTGGAATAGGTGAGGAAAATCTTCATGGCGAGAATAGCTTTAAATATGGAGAATTTGCCAGTAGGCATGAGCTTGTTTGGGAAGCGTTAAAAGAGCTGGTTGTAGATGGACTTATTACGGTTGTAACCAAGGATGG
>JAUNAE010000443.1 GCA_030527765.1 Eubacteriales bacterium | reverse complement strand
TTGTCACCCTTCTGTTTGACTGTATGCCAAGCTTCTGGACTGCATTGATGCTGGTTGTAAGCGGTAGAATAAAACCAGCAGATTTCGGCAAATTAAATCCAGCACTTTCCAATCAAAAATCAGATAAATTCCACCTCTGAATCAGATGTGTATAATGACATCTGGAGGTGATGAAAGGATGGTTGATTGGAGTATGTACACTGAAATCCAAAACCTAAAAAAGAAAAAGTTCAAAAAGGCTCAAGCTGCACGACAGCTTTCATTAAACAGAGAGACTGTTGCAAAGTATTGGGACATGCCACCAGATGTGTATGCAGCGAAGAAAGTTCCAAAGCGATCGCGCAAAGCTGACATCTATCGTGACTTTATTGTTGAGCAGCTGATGGCATATCCGGATATCACTGCGGCGCAGCTGTATGACTGGTGCAAGGAGCGAAGTTCCTTGGAGACGCTGAGTTTTCAAAAGCGCTCTTTTCAAGACTATGTGAATGATCTACGGAAGGAGTACGACATTAAAAAGCCAGAGAACGGCAGACAATATGAAGCTGTAGACGAGCGTGCCCCAGGTGAGCAGGCACAGGTAGATATGGGGGAGATCTATGTACAAACACTGAGTGGTCGCAGGAAAAAGATATACTGCTTTGCTATGGTGCTGGCTCATTCGAGATATAAATACGTGGAATGGCATACCCGTCCATTTACAACAGACTCTTTTATTCGATGCCATGTTCATGCATTCTCATACTTTGGCGGCAGACCCAAAGAAGTGGTATACGACCAGGACAAAGTACTGGCTGTCAGTGAAAACGATGGCGATATCATCTATACAGCCGGATTTCAGAGCTATGCCGATGAAGTGAAGTTTCGGATTTATCTTTGTCGAGGTGCTGATCCGGAATCAAAGGGAATGATTGAAAATGTCGTAAAGTTTGCCAAGCATGGCTTTGCCGAACATCGAACCATGACGGACATCGAAAGTTTTAATGACGACTGTCTGGCATGGCTGCAGAGGACCGCGAACCACGATGTTCATGGCACAACACACAAAAGACCGGATGAAGTATTCGCGCTCGAACAAGAATACCTCATACCGGTCTCTGAGTACAGTTTTGAATCAGCTGTTAACGATAGTATAAGTTATACCGTTAGAAAAGACAACGTTGTGCTTTATAAAGGCAATCGATATCGCGTTCCTGTCGGCACTTATCATAAAGGTGTCCGTGTTTTCATGATAATCGACGACTTAGCAGATACGGTAACTATCACAGATATGATTACCGGTGAAATTTACGCAACCCACCCACTCTGTCATGAAAAGGGAAAACTGATTGGAAGGTCCGAGCGTTCTGAAAGAGATCGCAGTAAAACAGTTCTGCAACAAGAACAGACACTCATGGAACTGTTTAAAAATCACGAACTGGTTAGCCCTTTCCTGGAGCATATCCATCAGGAAAAACCTCGCTACTATCGTGATCAGCTTGGAATTATCAAGCAGTTGTTTGAGGAATGGAATAAGGACGAGATCCTGCGTGGAATGCAGTATTGCAGCGAACGGGAGATCTATTCTGCAAACGAATTAAAATCCAGCATCATCTATCTGTCACAAGAGATGATGGACAAGCATACAGCAAAAACGCGTGACGGCACAGGAGGCACAGGCCTTCCGGCAAAGTATCGAGGAGATAGACCGGAAGTCCGTCCACTTAGTACTTATGAAGAAGCCATGAAGGAAAGAGGTGTCGTCAATGAATAAATTAAACGAATTAAAAGAACAGGCAAAAGCGTTATCCTTATACAATACAAGAGATAACCTGGATACGATCATACACCAGGCAGAACAGGAGGGACTCAGCTACGTTTCTTTTATCGAACAGATCTTTTGCGGAGAAATCCGATATCGGCATGATAAAGCTCAGGTACGCAGAATTAAAGATGCCGGATTCCCGTATCAAAAGCACTTACAAGATTTTGATCTATCTTTTTGTAAATCGCTTACGCCCAAACAATTCCGGCAGTTATCTGAGCTGACATGGATTGAAGGCGTATATAACCTGATCTTATCCGGGCCACCCGGTGTCGGAAAAACACATCTGGCTATTGCACTGGGTTATCACGCATGTGAGGAAGGCTATCGCGTGAGTTATTGCACAATGCAGTCGCTGGTACAGTGCCTTCGAACCGAAGAGATTGATCGAAGGAGCAAGGCAAAAATGAATCGAATTCGCAAATCGGATTTGTTAGTGATTGATGAAGTTGGATATCTGCCAATCAGTGCAACAGAAGGCAACCTGTTTTTTCAACTGATATCTGAATTACAAGAAAAGGCATCTATCATTATAACAACGAACAAAGGGTTTGAAGAATGGGCTGAATTCCTGAATGATCCAGCGTTGGCAACTGCTATCCTTGATAGGCTGTCGTATCGATGTGACCGTATCAAGATTTCTGGTAAAAGCTACCGCCTTGAAAACAGAAAATCGTTTTTAGATGGAGGAGAACGCACGAATGAAGTTTAACAAATGGCTACCGGACGAAACCCGGGAAATGCTTGAAAAGCAATACAAAGAATATATAAAAGTAACACCCATGACAAAGAAGGAACAGCGAGCACTGCGAGACTGGGTTAAAGATGGAAACAGTGTATATGAGAACAGCATGGGTGCTTGGGCTGATGGGCAGGTACCGGTAGAATTCTTAACCATCTATCGGGATGAAGAATACATACGCGCACATACCGAAGGTATGTCACCGGTAGATGCCAGAAAAATTGCCTTGAATTACTATGGCTGGGATACCGAAGAAGATGATGTGATTGTAGATTATGCAGATAATTCGATGGATCCCGACGCTGAACTTCCCTTTAGTTAAAGGAGGATACAATAATACCCAGGGAGCATTCTCTCTGGGTATATGAAGCACAAAGTGCTGGTTTTTGACTGCCGAAAAGTGCTGGAAATAAAATGCCGAAAAATGCTGGAAAGTACTTGCCGTTTACATTTATCCCCGAAAGCCGCAAATGTCAGAAGTATAGACTTATAAAATTGCAAATTT
>JAUNAE010000442.1 GCA_030527765.1 Eubacteriales bacterium | reverse complement strand
CGTCTTGCAGAGAGCGTAGAGCAGAAAGACGAGATGACATGGGAACTGAAACTCAAAGAGGGAATGAAGTTCTCTGACGGATCCGACGTGAACGCACAGGCAGTAGCTGACTGCATTAACGAGATTATGGCAAACAATGAGATGGCAACCGCATCCGCAGGTGTCATCACTGCAACTGCAGAAGATGATCTCACGGTGAAACTGGAGACCGAGCGTGCTACCACAGTTATGGAGTCTGTACTTTGCGAGTGGACCAACGTTGTATATAAAGGAGACAGCGAGAACGGTTACGTATTCACCGGCCCGTATGTTGTGAAAAACCTTGATCCGGGCGTAGCTCTGGAACTTGAGCCAAACGAGTACTACGATGAGAAAGCAGCAGAGCGTTCCAACGTGACACTCAAAGCATTTGCTGATGGTACTGCAATGAAGCAGGCATTTGAAGCAGAAGAGATTGATATGGCATTCACTGTAACTCCTGAGACCGCAGCAGCACTTGAGGGAGAAGGATATACTGTTAAGAACATGAACGCCGGATATCAGTATTTCGGAATGCTGAACATGTCTGAAGGTGTATTTGCAGATGAGGCTGTCAGAAAAGCAGTCAATCTGGCACTGAACCGTGAAGATATGATTACCGCACTGAAAGGCGGACGTGTTGCAACCGGATTCTTTGCTTCCTACTATGCATTCGCAGGAGAAGTTGAGGAGGTTACTGATGTAGAAGCTGCCAAAGCACTTCTTACAGAGGCAGGTTATGAGGATACAGACAACGACGGAATTCTGGAAAAAGACGGCGAGAAACTGACCGTAAACATGATCACTTACCCATCCCGTCCGGACCTTTCCATTCTTATGCAGCTGTCTGCTGACAACCTGAATCAGATTGGTATTGAAGTTACAACTCAGATCGTAGAGAGCATCGATCAGTACCTCAAAGAAGATTCCTGGGACATGGCATTCTATGCACAGCATACTGCACCGACCGGTGAGCCGGCATATGCTCTGAACATGTTCTTCCGCACAGAGGCAGGAAAGAACCACTATGGATACAGCAACGCAAAAGTTGATGAGCTTCTGGATCAGATGGGAACCATGACTGCAGGAGATGAGAGAAATGATCTTGCAAAACAGGTACAGGCACAGATCGCAGAGGATCTGCCGGTTGTATATCTGGTCGACCCGCAGTGGAACATTGCGGTTTCTGAGAAACTTGCAGACTATGAGCCATACTGCGGTGACTACTACGTTGTAAACGATCAGCTGGGTTTATAAGATGAAAAAAATTGTATCCTTTTTGCTGAAATGGCTGATGATCTTTTTCGTCGCTTCTGTAATGATTTTTCTTGTGGTACGTATGATGCCGGTAACACCGGTGGAGCAGTGGCTTTCCGCATATAATCTGCCCCATACAGAAGAAAACATCGCATACATTACAGGAAAGATGGGACTGGACAAACCACTCTGGATACAATATTGCACATGGATTATGAACTTTCTAAAAGGAGACTGGGGGTATTCCCTCCAGTCTCATTTAAATATCAGAGAGCAGTTTGCCGCAAAACTGCCTATCTCCATTTCCATCGGAATCTCCGGAATTCTGTTGTCAGCAGTACTGGCACTTCTTCTGGGATACGGGGCAGCACTGAAGAGGGGAGGCATTTGTGACAAACTGAGTGTGGCGATTTCCGTCGTCACCCAGTCCGTGCCGAGCTTTATTGTAGCCATTGTGATCATTTATGCTTTCAGTGTCAAAATGAAACTTGTAAAGTTTTTCACAGGAGATGGCCGTTACGCTTTGACGGCAGCCATTGTTATTACCGCTTTTTACAGTCTGGGAAGCCTTTCCAGAGTTGTGCGAAACGCGTACAGGGAGGAAATGACGAAGCCCTATGTCCGTTTCGCCGTATCCAGAGGATTCCAAAAGGAGCGCGTGCTGCTTCTTCATGGAACGAGACCGGTGCTGATTTCTCTGATTTCCGCAGTGCTGTCTCACTTTGCCTGGGTATTTGGAGGCAGTGCCGTACTGGAATTTGCCTTCAGCATCCCGGGACTCAGCTTTTTCCTTGTGACTAGTATGAAGAATTCCGATTATACCGTACTTCAGACCTACATTCTTGTGGTAGTACTCTGGATGTTTCTCGTACATCTCGTTCTGAATCTGGTACTTACAGCACTGGACGTGCAAAGGAGGGGCAAATGAGTCGAAAAAAACAGATCGTCTGTATGCTATTTGTGATCTACATTCTCATTCTTCTGTTTGCTCCAAGACAGAACATATTAAGTACCGATGTGGTTCATACCTTTGCAGGCAGTTCCCGGGAACATATACTTGGAACAGATAACCTTGGAAGAGATGTGTACTCTCTGATTCTTGCAGGCGGCATCCGTACACTGGAAGTGGTTTTTCTCTCTTCTGCGATTTCCTTCTTTGTAGGATCATTTCTCGGAATGGCAGCAGCGTTTGCCAATCCGCTGGCAGCGTCTCTGATTCAGTTTGCAGCAGATTTTACCTTGATCATTCCATCCTTTATTATGGCAATGATCTTTTCTTCCTTGTTCGGGTTCAGCCCTTTGACCGCCGGAATCATCTTCGGCATCGGCAATATGGGAGAGTATATGAATCAGGCATGCACTCTGACCCAGAGCCTTAAGAATCAGGAATTCATAGATGGAGAGCGAGTAGTAGGCCTGGGAAACCTGTCGATTCTCGTTTTTCATGTATTTCCGAATATTTATCGCCAGCTTCTGATCTTTCTGGGCAACAAAGCGGGAAATGTCACCGTACAGTATGCAGGACTGGCCTTTATCGGATTGGGAACCGATATTACAAACCCGGACTGGGGAACACTGCTCTATCAGTACCGGGCATATCTGACCACGGATCCCCGGCTGGTTCTCTATCCGGCACTGGCCATTGCCATTATGACCATCTTTTTTCATATACTTTTTGACAGCAAAGAACAGGGAAAAGAGGAGATGACCATTTATGACTGAGAATACACCGGCGATCCAGTTATCCAATCTGAATCTCTGGGTCAGAAATGGAAAGAAAGAAACACA
>JAUNAE010000441.1 GCA_030527765.1 Eubacteriales bacterium | reverse complement strand
ATGGCAAATGATGAGTCTGGGATTGATTTCCATAAGCATTTCATCCGTAATGCCCAGTTTCTCAATCCAAACCATGTTCTCAATCCATACATCAACTTCCTTGATCAGAGAAAGGAAAATATCTCTGGATTCCGGAACTTTCTTTAAATTTGTCTCAAGGGTAAAACTCAGCTTATTTCTTGCATTCTGTGCCCATGCACCACTGATGTGTTTTTCTTCTTTTTTCAGCTGAGGTTGCTGATGTCTTGCGGTATCACCACCGATCGACGGTCTCTCAAGAGCGATGACTTCTGCACCGAAATCACTGAGCATAGTTGCTGCAAAAGGTGCGGCAACAACGGATCCATTCAGCAGTACACGAACTCCGCTAAGGGGTCCGAAATCTTTCGTAAAAAGAGGAGCTGCTTTCTTCTCTAATTTTTCCCAACGTTCCATGATAATCTCCATTTTTCTTCTATCTGGTTGCGCACATGCAAGCATGCGCACAACCGAAACATATTTGTTAGCACGAGATACGCTTTTATACTGTAAGAATTATTCCTTCAGCTGGCCAAAATCATCTGCATCACTATTTTCATTCATGATGATGCGTCCTGCTGCGCCACCTGTTGCTTCAATAACAGTACCTGTTACATAGGAAGACTGGTCGGTTGCAAGGAACTCGATTACATTTGCCATCTCTTCGGGAGATGCAAATCTCTTAAGAGAAACGTTTCTCAGGAATGTCCATTCTCCTGCTTTCTTATAATTCTCAGTAAGACGTCCTGTAGCGATAAATCCAGGTGCGATACAGTTTGCTCTTACACCGTAAGGGCCACACTCCTGTGCAAGGTTCATTGTGTAAGCTCTGATTGCGCCCTTTGCAGATGCATAGTGTGCATAAGAACCATCACTGTTTGCTGCCAGCTGGCCGATGGAGATAACGTTAATGACAACGCCGCTTCTGCGCTTCTTCATTCCGGGAACAACTCTGTTACAGCAATAGGTTGTGCCGTAGAAATTTCTCTCGATTACTGCATAGAAATGTTCCCAGGTGAGATCCGATGCCTTATTTGCATTCGGAGCGCCCATTCCGCCGCCTGCATTATTAATCAAAATATCGATTGGACCAAGTTCTGCTTCAATCTTGTCGATTGCCGCATAAACCTGCTCTCTGTTTGTAATATCAGCCTCAACGCCAAAAGATTTCACGCCGAGAGCCTTACATTCATCCATTGTTGTATCTGCGGTGAGAAGTTTGCTCTCTCCCTCAAATGCCTTATAAGACTTAAGATCAATATCAATGACACCAACATTTGCTCCGAGCTGTGCAAGACGAAGTGCATAAGCTCTTCCAAGGCCTCTTGCTGCGCCGGTTACAAGTGCTACTTTTCCATCCAGTCTAAATTCTGACATTTTGTTATCTCCTTTCCTCTGAGATTCATATATCGTTTTTATAAATAATCAGACGTTTCCTCCCAATGTAGCGCCCATATCTGCAACGATAAACTCGCCTGTGATCATGTTGCAGCTGTCAGATGCGAGGAACAATGCAAGTGCAGCAATTTCCTCAACCGAACCAAATCTGCGAAGCGGAATCCCCTTCAATGTCTTCTCTTTAAACTTGGGATTTTCCAAAGCTTCTTTATTGAGTGCTGTCACCACATAGCCGGGGCAGATTGCATTAACATTAATTCCGTATCGTCCAAGTTCCCATGCCATAGATTTAGTCCGGTTAATGGCTGCTGCTTTCGAAGCACCGTATGTGGACAGCTGATTATTGCCCTTAATACCACCGATACTGCACATGTTGATGATCTTTCCGCCTTCGCCTTGCTCGATCATCTGTTTGGCCGCTGCCTGGGATCCAAAATAGACACTCTTGAGATTGGAATTGATAACACGGTCATACTCTTCCACAGTCATCTCTGTAAAGCGCTTGGTCACTGCAACGCCGGCGTTATTGATCATGATATCAAGACGACCGAACTTCTCTACGGTCTTCTTAATGAGCTCATTGATTTCGTCGGGATTCTGTACATCTGTCTTGCAGCCAAATGCCTCTCCGCCCATATCGATTACTTCCTGTGCAACCCGATCACAATCATCCTGATGTCGAGAGGTAATCACAACCTTTGCTCCGTGAAAAGCAAGCGCCATTACAATTCCATGGCCAAGTCCCTTTGTTCCGCCTGTGACGATCGCAACCTTTCCGGTCACATCAAATGAAGGCATCTTGTACGGTATTTTCTCAGAATTCATAAATCAATTCTCCTTTCTGCTTGGTGTCAAGATGATCTTTTACTCCCTATTAAAGCAATTGCCATGCCAAACATTCTTGTTCTCAAAACACGTGATAGATGCACATGTTCAGCCTAATTCGGAAATACATTGTATCTTTTTAGTACAATTTCCAAATTTGTCGTTCGAATTAAGAATACTTTTGTACAATTGATAATACAGTTTTCGAGATAAAGGTTATTCTTTCTTATTTCTATCGTCATATTGTCCAGTATAGCACTAATTCTCCTTTATCATTTAGTTAATATGGCATACAATTTGCGATACTCATAAATAAGATGTCATTATATTTTTTCATTTTTAACGGAGGGGTCTATGTCTAAAAAAACTATTGTATTGTGGTCGATTTGGGTATCTGTTTTAAGTGCACTTTTCAACTGGTTGGATGGAGTCATTCCCATTGTGAAAGATTTTAATCACGGTGGTGGAGCACCCTGGATTCTCTTTGTGTGTCTGGCTGTTTTCTTTGCCGGCGGCTTCACTTCCAAACAGGTTCCCGGCATTATCTGTTCCGCTGCCGCCGGTCTCGCATGGGCACAGGTTGATTTCATTCTTATGACAATTCCCGGTTTTGCAGCAATGGGTGGTTTCCTGGCCATCACTGTCGGAACAGCCATTACAATGATCATCCATATCATGTTCCTCGGAAATACTCCTTTTGGTGTGGTTCCTTTCATTTTTGCAGGTGTCTGTCTCACATTTGCTACAGGCGGTCATTACAGCGCAAACCCGATCGGCATCGTCGGTCTTGGCTTGACACTGCTTCTTGGTATTTGCCTATGCA
>JAUNAE010000440.1 GCA_030527765.1 Eubacteriales bacterium | reverse complement strand
AATCATTCTTTGAGCAGGAGTCACCGGAGCGCCAGGCTGTCCCTGAACCTGACTCTGAGCTGTTCTTTGAGCAGGAGCCACAACCGGAGCACCCGACTGACCGGAAACTGGAGCCACCATCGGGCCGGGAAGGGCACCGGAGACAACTGCCTGGGTTGATGCTGCCATAGGAATTGCCTGCATGGCAGGAGCCGCTGTGATTTGAGAAACCATCTGAGACACAGGAAGTGCATCGGGATCTGCCGTACGCTTTATCTGATCCAAGATACTGATGAAGCGCTGTGCGGATGCATGATACGAATTATATTGTCTGGATCCAACTTCGATATCTTTTCTACTAGGTAAAAAATTCAGTCGAAGAAGGGGATGATCAGGGTTTGATGTCTGAATGCTCAATGACATGACCGTTGCCAAGTTATGAGAAAATACCTTTGTGCTAGTCTCGGTATTCTTTTTTCCTGTCATTGCACCGACAAGTGCACCGGTTGGTGTGCCATATGTGCCTCCGAAGTGTTTACCTACAGCGCCTCCAACCATAGATCGCATAACGCCATGTTTGTTCTGGGTAGTTTCTGTTGTGATCTGCTCCTGAGTCTGCTGATAATCCTCTTCGAAAGTGTAATCAATAAGTTCGTTGAAACGGTATAAGGTCGGATTGTCGTCATTCTTCGTTGAAAAATACCAGAATTGGCTGGAGGTATCTATGCGCAGAACCTGTCCATCGAAAGCAGCCTGATTATTGAAGGACAATGAAGAAAAAATCTTCTCGTTCAAATCTCGGTATGCCAGGTGTTGCCGAATATGTCCGACATCCTGCATCTTGACCAGATTGGAATTCATTCGAATGCGGTCGCTGCAATTTTTGCAAAGAGAAAGATCTCCTTTAATTTTAGTGGCAAAATGTTTTGGTACAGGATTTCCACAGACTGGACAAAATTCGTTTTTTGATTTTGAAAATAAACCCATTGAGGTACCTCCTTTTTTCTGAGTTTCGATCTCTATATGGAAAAAATTGAGAAATAGCTGAGTTTGATGGGCAGCTTTTGTTTTGTGTCGTTCTTGATGTCATTATCATAAGTAGGTAACTCCTTCACCTGTAAATTAAGTTTTTTCGATAATCAAGTTATAAACTGAGAGAGTATGCCCTGAGGCGAGTTAAAGAAGCTCAGGTGAAAGCAGAACACCGAGGAGTATGCCCTGAGGCGAGCCCAAGAAGCCCGGATGAAACAACCGTCCCTGGAATTCCCTATAATCCCCCCATGCGTGCCAAAAGCCCCGTCCCCACGACAAGCGTCCCAAAGCCCACCGTGCCAAAAGCCCCGTCCCCACGGCAAAAAAAGCCTCGTCTCCACGGCAAAAGTCAGTGGACGATTGTGCGTTTGGGTTGTATAATTCAGAGAGACTATAAAAGAGGGTTTGCAGAAAGGAGTATAACTGCCGTGCGGGAAATTAGTACAGAACAGATTACAGAGGTTGTAGAGAAGCTTTGTATTGAAGCGAACGAGCATCTTCCGGAAGATGTGAAATGTGCAATTAAGAATTGTCGAGCTTGTGAGGACTGGGAAATTGCCCAGGGAGTACTGGACAAAATTATTGAGAATTTTGAGATTGCAGACGAGCAGAATGTTCCGATCTGCCAGGATACAGGAATGGCATGTGTGTTCCTGGAAATCGGTCAGGACGTACATATTGTGGGCGGAAATCTCACAGATGCCATTAATGAAGGCGTTCGCAGAGGCTATGACAAAGGCTATCTGAGAAAGTCTATCGTGAAGGATCCTGTACGCCGCGGAAATACCGGTGACAATACTCCGGCAATGATTTATACGGAGATCGTTCCGGGAGAAAACATCAAGATCACAGTGGGACCGAAGGGCTTTGGAAGTGAAAACATGAGTGCAATTCGCATGTTCAAGCCATCAGCCGGTCTTCAGGGCATCAAGGATTTCATTGTAGAAACCGTAGAGACTGCGGGACCAAATCCATGTCCGCCAATGGTTGTCGGCGTAGGTATCGGAGGGACATTTGATAAAGCAGCACTGCTGGCAAAGAAAGCACTGATGCGCCCTATCGATTCTGAGAATCCGGATCCTTTCTATGCAGATCTTGAAAAAGAAATGCTTGAAAAAATCAATCAGCTTGGAATTGGACCTCAGGGATTTGGCGGTAAGACCACGGCAATCGGTTTGAATATTGAGACAATGCCGACCCACATTGCGGGAATGCCTTGTGCAATTAATATTAACTGTCATGTAACTCGCCACAAAACGGAGGTGCTCTAATGGAAAAGCATATTACACTGCCTCTTACTGAGGAACTGGCTAAAACTCTTCATGCAGGAGATACGGTTTATCTGACCGGTACTATTTATACATCTCGAGATGCAGGACACAAGCGTATGTGCGAAGCCCTTGCCCGAGGAGAAAAACTTCCATTTGATCCAACAGACGCTACGATTTATTATGTTGGTCCTTCTCCTGCAAAACCGGGACAGGTCATCGGTTCTGCAGGTCCTACTACCAGTGGTCGTATGGATGCCTATGCTCCGACCATGATGTCTGTAGGCGCAAGGGGTATGATTGGAAAAGGAGCCAGACTTCCGGAAGTTGTGGAAGCAATGAAAAAGTATCACGGAGTTTACTTCGGAGCGATCGGTGGAGCAGGAGCCCTTCTTGCCAAAACAATCAAGAAAGCGGAGTTAATTGCCTATGAAGATCTTGGTGCAGAGGCACTTCGCAAACTGTATGTAGAGGACATGCCGCTGTTCGTAATAATAGACAGTGAAGGAAATAACCTTTATGAAAGCGGCCGTGAGGCATATCTGAAAACACAGGAATCATAAAGCACAAGAACCATACTGCTACAATTACATTAATAATAAGACTTTAATACCCACGACAGAGTTCGAGATTTTCCATGCCCTTGTAAGGAAAATCAGATCCCTGTCGAGGGTATTTTGTTCTTGTAAGGGAATTTATGCCCCTGTCGAGGGTATTTTGTTCTTGTAAGTCTGAATTTCCTGGAAAATTAACTCTCACTTATTAAAATTTGGTGTTCTAAATCT
>JAUNAE010000047.1 GCA_030527765.1 Eubacteriales bacterium | reverse complement strand
AGATACGAAATGTGGTTATTGAGGAACTTCTTCTTGATGACTTGCAAGCTGTAACTACTTTTGCCAGAGAGCACGAAGAAGAATTCCTGCAGATGGTTACCAAATCCAAAGCACGTGAATTAGACCGTGACCTTCGTGAAAGCAAGAAAGAATACGAACAGGCACAAGCACGTATTACAAAGCTTGATACCATCATTCAAAGGCTTTACGAGGATAACATTGAAGGAAAAATTAGTGATGCGCGTTTTATGAAAATGACTGCTACTTACGAAAGTGAACAGAAGCAGCTTTCAGAGAGAGCCACTGAATTAAAATCTATCTTATCAAAGGCTAAGGAAGAAAATCTCAATGCACAGTACTTCTTATCATTAGTAAAGAAATATGCGGAAATCACAGAATTGAACGCTGAGATTATACGAGAGTTCGTTGACAGGATAATCGTATTCAAAGCAGAAAAACTAAATGGTCGCAGGCAACAGAGAATCCAAATCGTCTATAACTGCATTGGTGCAGTTGACCTGCCTACAAGCAAAGAAAAAACGGCATAGCCGGATTTCTCCGAAACTATGCCGAATTTTTCAAAGGATAAAAATCCCTTACTTGCACCCTCTAAATACGGCGGGTTTTTGTGATTGATGGATACAAGCAAGTATCTATCCACCGCTTAATGCTCTGTACATTTGATGCGGTGGACTTGCTTGATTCGGTTAAATATCGGAAATGCTAAGTCCATGATAGAGATTGCTGTTCCGGGATGCGTTTGGATCAAAAGTCACACGAACGCTGCTTCCGATCTCCAGTCCGCCGGTGGAAGTGTTTGTTGCTTCATCGGTGGTGACGGTTACAAAACCGCCATCGTTCGTCTGAAGAGAAATGGTATTGGCGGTGGAACCGATGATCACGCCGGAAACCGTGGAAGTGATTTTTCGTGTCTGTATGGTGCTGAAATCGTCACCCTTTATGGAAATGACAGAGATGCCTTCCAGATTCTCCTTATTAAAGCTTCCGGAGTAATAGACTGTGAGACCGGATCTTGGTGCTGATCCGCCGTCAAAATAGACCGGAATCGAAGAAAGATCAATGGAGAGCATGGAAGATGAGCCGCTTGGCCTTACCCGAAGCGTCTGATTCTCCAGAACACTGATATATCCACGGAACTTGTCGGCAGAAGAATCAGAGTAGGCTTTTGGTACAGAAAAAGGATCTCCATCAGAAACACTGAGGACCTTTACATGGATGCCATTCAGAGTGTTTTCTGTATCCGTAGGAAGAAGATCTCCGAGATAGTGGACAACGATGTTCGCACCGGCTTTGATTCCTCCGTGATAGGACTGGGGAACACCGGTAATCGTGAAAACGACTGTTTTTCCGTCACCGGACTTGAGGGTCAGCACGTTCGAAGAAATGCTCTGCACCGTACCCTGAAGTGTCTGATCTTTGAGGACTTCTTTTTTGTGTATTGCGTCAACAACTTTGAGCGCTTTGACATTGTCTGTGGCATCGGATGTCAGCTGACCTTCGTAAATGACACTGATCTGGTCTCCGGAAATCATTCCCTGCATAGTTTCCAGACTGCTCTTGGATACATCGAAGGTGTAAGTGGAGTCTTCATGGGTCATCGTAAGAGAACTTCCGTCGAAGGTCACGAGAGTGCCTGCGATTTCGTCCATGTATGTGCGGTCTGTATCCGAGGGAGCTTCCGTGACCGCAGAATCTTCCTGAGGAAGATACCGGTCCACAATATCTCCGAGACTGCATCCGCTGAGAAGGACACAGGAACACAGAGCAAGACAGAATACGTTGATTTGCTTCATATAAAATCCTTTCGGTTATAACCAAATAGTTGCTAATTGTTTTAATTATAACAAATACATCTTGAAAATTCTATGTTTTGTGATATAATCTCATTTAAATAAATAATAGCGAAGTAGGAATTTATGCGTCAAGTGTTCATAAGCTGGGGAGTCGCTGTGAAACGAAAAGCACGGTTGTTGCTTACGATATATTTTCCGCACCCGTTGCTACATGTGAGTGCATCTCATAATGTGGAGGGATTATTATTTATCGTAACTACTCTATGAACCAACATTATGGAGGTGCTTTTTTCATGCAAAAAAATAGTGAAAGTAAGAGTGCCGGAATGAGCGTAGCAGAAACTCTCAAGAGTTCTCTTCATGAGCTTTCCAGCACAAGAAACCTTGTAATCTGCGGTATGATGGCCGCTCTGGCAGTGGTACTTGGATATGTGGCAAGTATTGATCTTGGACCTTATATCCGTATCGGTTTTTCTGGTCTTCCGAACCGTCTGGTGGAGTTCTTGTTCGGACCGGTAGTAGGATGCTTCTTCGGCGGGGCCCTGGATATTCTGAAATTCCTTGTGAAACCTACCGGAACCTTTTTCCCGGGATTCACCTTTAATGCCATGCTGGCAGGTGTGATCTACGGATTCATTCTCTACAAGAAGCCGGTTTCCATTCCGAGAATTCTTGCAGCAGAGTTCCTTGTAAAACTGATTGTGAACTGCGGACTGAATACCCTTTGGATTTCCGTGCTTTATGGAAAAGGATTTTTCGTACTTCTTCCTGCAAGACTTCTGAAGAATGCGATTATGCTTCCGATCGATTCTGCGATCATTTTCCTGATGCTGACTTTGGCTGTGCGCCTGTCCAAGGAGCTTGGTATTTCCGTGGCAAGAGCAAAGAACTGATTTATGGAACCTTTCTCAGAGTTCGGCAGAAGAAAGTTGCTTCGCAACTGCCGAACTCGCGCGCGAATCTTCTTACGAGATTCGCGATTTGTACACCGGCGAAAACGGTATGGCGGTTTTGAATATCCCCTAGAAAATCACATATCCGCCGGAAGCAGCGAATCATAGATTAGATATATACAAAGATAGAATCATAGGAGCCCCTCAAACAGAGTGATGAATCTGTTTGAGGGGCTTTTGGGCTTCTATAGAATTGGTGCGGTTATTTTGATTTCGGCTGAACCCGAAACCAGTAGGTGTATATTTTTTCGAATCCGAGGGAACGGTAGAGGTTCTCTGCCGGGAGATTTCCTTCCACAACCTGAAGATAGGCTTTTCTGGCACCCTGAAGCCTGCCCTGTTCCAGAAGACCGCTGACGAGCTGGCGGGCGAGGCCTTTCTTCCGGTAATCTTCCCGAATGTGAATGGCGTAGATTCCGATATAGTCCCGGTCAAGTATTCCAAGGCCGGTGCCGATCATTTCTCCCTGATCGATGATGGACGCACAGATCGTTTCCTTCGGGATGGCCTTGTACATGGAAGGAACAACGGTACGATGAACCGGATTGACCGTGTGCTTCAGAGCAAAAAGGCTCTCAATCCACGCGGGAGGGATGTCTGAAGAAAAGTGTACTTCGGGATAATAGGAAGGAAGGGATGCTTCTTCCAGATTCATCACCATGACATTTGTCGTGTGTTCAATGATGTAACCGCGGTTTTCCAGCATATAGTCGAAATCCGGTGAAACAAGCGGACTGATTTTGAATATAGCCGGCGTGCCCAGACGTTTATATACTCCTTCGCAGTAGGGAATTTTTTCTCTCCAGGGAAGGGTGGAGGTGCCAAATTGCTCTACACTGTTAGTACGATGGGTATAAAAATAAGAAAAGCGGAGAATCCAGCCATCGTATAGTTCCATTTTGTGGGATGGCCATGCATTCAGAGACATGTCTTCGATCTGTTTGATGATACTGTCCATAGGATTCCTTTCTGAGTCTGGGGTTATTGGGATGTTTTGGTTTGTCTTATGTTAACATTCACCGCAGAGGGAGTCAAATTTTTTTCGTATCTCGATGAGAAACGACAGTATTCGAATTCGCCTTTTGAAGAAGTCTGTGGGTATAATGAATGCAGATCAGCTGCATGGTGGCCTGCGTTTGTGAGCAGGGTGCGGAGTGTATTGCGAATGATCGCTTTACAGGAAGAAGGTGAATGAAATGCAGACTGTAGAATGGATGGTGATTCCTTATAGTGTCCTTTTAATAGAGGCGGGGATCGGAGCGGAATCGGATATTCGGGAGAAAAAAGTGCATAACTCCTGGCTGTTATTCTGTTTTTTGTGGAATATTCTATGGCTGATCTGGGGAAAAGATCTGCAGGAGATATTGGAGGGCATGCTCGGATTTCTCATTCCCCTGAGTCTGCTGCCTTTGTTTCACCGGAGATGGATCGGTGCCGGAGATTTAAAACTTTTTTGTGTGCTTGGAATGGTGATGGGAACAAAGATTATTACCTGTATGATTTTGTCGCTGTTTGCCTGTGGTGTTCTTGGCATTCTTCGTATTTTTTATGCAATTTATGAGAAAAGATATACCGGAAAAGAAACCATTCCTCTGGTACCGGGGATTTTCGTCGGAGTTTTTCTGATGAGTCTGGGGCTACATGTCTAGATCGAATGTCCGCATGTGTAATAGATGCTAAGGCACCGCATACTCTGCGCCAGGTCTAGCAAGGCTCTACTTGAATTTTGCAGGAAAATTCCGTACACTGAACGAAGATAAGCTGCGAAGTACAAAGGAGAAAATGGGATGATCAAACATGTTTTTCTGGATCTGGACAATACGATCCTGGATTTTAATAAGGCGGAGAGAGGGGCTCTTTCGAGAACCCTTGCGTTTCTTGGACTGGAACCGACAGAGGATGTTCTGGCAAGATATCATATCATCAACCAGAACCAGTGGGAGCGTCTGGAACGAGGGGAGGCATCCAGGGAAGAGATTCTGTTGAAACGATTTCAGATTCTTTTTGATGAATATGGAATTCAGGTGAACGCCATGGATGCAAAGAAAATCTATGAAAGAGAACTTGCCATCGGACATTTTTTCCTACCGGGAGCGGAGAAACTGCTGGAAGATCTGGGAAAAGATTATGATCTCTATCTGGCGTCCAATGGAACGAAGATTGTGCAGGATGGAAGAATCGAAAGTGCGGGAATTGCCGGCTGTTTCCGGGAAATTTTTATTTCTGAGGAACTGGGCTATAACAAACCTTCTGTGGAATATTTTGAGAAATGTTTTGAGAAAATTCCGGGATTGAAGAAAGAGGAGTGTGTTATCATTGGGGACAGTCTGAGTTCTGATATTCTCGGAGGTCTTCAGGCGGGAATTCACACCCTGTGGTACAATCCGGACAAAAAGGAAGCAGGGGAGAAGATACAGCCGGAAATACAGGTACAGAGTCTTTCGGAAATTCCGGAAGCCTTAAAAAATCTTAACCGAATCAAGTAAGCAGCGAAGCGGATTGCGAATATCCGTTTGACCATCAAATGAGAAAAGCCTCCGATCTGGGAAAATCGGAGGCTTTTCGTTTGTATCTGTCTATCTATTATAATAACTCAGCAGCAGCTTTTTCAAGTGCACCCATATCAGCGGTCGGCTCGAAGCGGGCAACCACATTTCCCTGACGGTCTACAAGGAATTTTGTGAAGTTCCATTTGATATCCGGATTTGTTTTGTAATTCTTGTCGATCTTTTTCAGCATCGCACTCATTGCAAGGGCCTTCACGCCTTTGCCGAATCCCTGAAATCCCTGCTGCTCTTTCAGGAAGCTGTAGAGTGGAAGAGCATTCTCGCCGTTTACGTCCGATTTCTTCATCTGCGGGAACTGAGTGTTGTAGTTCAGAGTGCAGAATTCATGAATCTCCTCGTCGGTTCCCGGAGTCTGTCCGGCGAACTGGTTGCATGGGATATCGATAATCTCAAGTCCCTGCTCATGATATTTCTCATACATGGACTCCAGCTCTTTGTACTGAGGTGTAAAGCCGCATCCGGTAGCAGTGTTCACGATTACGAGAACCTTACCCTGATACTGTTCCATAGATACTTCTTCATTCTTAGCGTTTAAAATTTTGTAATCGTAAATAGACATATGAGATACCTCCTGTGAAAAAAATGAATATTTGAATAAATAATATCGAATCAAATGTATTGCATGTAATTAATATAACGGAAGAAGAGAAAATTGTCAATATAGAAATATAAATTCTCGCATATAAATGTTTCATGTAAACATTTATATAAAATGTTTTATAAAAAACGTGAAAAGTTATAAAAAACAAGGAAAATACTGTTGAATAATACCAAAAGATATGCTTGGAATATGAAAAATACGACCAAAATGACGATAAAATAAAATAGATATGTAAAATAGTATTGAAATATTTAGATAAGATATTATAATGATATACAGATAGAACGTAACTGAACAAAAACGGAAACAGTTACAATGAAGCGTAGGAAGCTATATCGAAAGGGGAATGATTATGGCAAAGATTAAGATTGGTTATGCACCAACCAGAAGAAGTATTTTCAGCGCACCGGATGCGATTAAATATCGAGGACTGACTGCAGATCGTCTGACGGAACTTGGCATTGACTTCGTTGATATCACAGATATTAATGAAGAAGGCCTTCTTTATAATGATGAGGACCGTATCAAGATTGCGGAGAAGTTCAAAGCAGAAAAGATTGATGGTCTGTTCCTTCCGCACTGTAATTTCGGAACAGAGTTCGAATGTGCAAGACTTGCAAAGGATCTGAATGTTCCGGTGCTTCTCTGGGGACCGCTGGATGAGAGACCGGAGCCGGATGGAACAAGACTTCGTGATACCCAGTGTGGTCTGTTCGCAACCGGTAAGGTTCTGAGAAGATTCCGCATTCCGTTTACTTACATGACAAACTGCCGCCTGAATGATCCGGTATTCGAGAGAGGTCTCAGAGATTTCATGGCTGTATGTAATGTTGTAAAAACCTTCCGCAATATGAGAATTCTCCAGATCTCCACAAGACCGTTTGAGTTCTGGTCTACCATGTGCAATGAAGGAGAACTGTTGGAGAAATTCAATATTCAGCTTTCTCCGATTCCGATGCCGGAACTGACAGATGAGATGAAGAAAGTGAAGGCTGAGGGACCAGAAGTTGCCAAAGTTATGGAGTACTGCCGTGCAAATATGCAAATCGATGTAAATGATCAGGAACTTGAGAATGTAGCAGCTCTCAAAGTTGCAATGAAGAACCTGATTGACAAGTACGGATGTCAGGCAGGTGCAATTCAGTGCTGGAATCAGCTTCAGAGTGAAATCGGAATTATGCCTTGTGCTGCAAATGCACTTCTGAATGAAGAAGGAATTCCGGTTGTATGTGAGACCGATATTCATGGTGCAATCACAGCTCTTATGGTAGAGGCTGCAACATTAGACAATACAAGAAGCTTCTTCGCAGACTGGACCATTCGTCATCCGGATTGTGCAAACGGAGAACTTCTGCAGCACTGCGGACCATGGCCGATTTCTGTTGCAAGAGAAACCCCGAAGATCACTTATCCGCTGGCATTTGATCATCCGGGAGCAATTACCGCAGAGGCAAAACATGGAGAAGTAACCCTGGCCCGTTTCGACGGAGACAACGGTGAGTATTCTCTCCTTCTCGGAAATGCAAAAGGCATTGACGGACCGAAAGGAATGGGAACTTATCTGTGGGTTGAAGTAGAAAATATCAAACGTCTGGAAGCAAAAATCGTAGAAGGACCATACATCCATCACTGTGTAGGTATTCACAAAGATGTTGTTCCGGTACTTTACGAGGCTTGCAAATATATTGGAGTAACTCCGGATCTTTATGATCCGATTGAAGAACAGGTAAAAGCATATCTTCGTGGCGAGTGATGTATTAGTCAGTTAAGAGGAGGATTATTATGGAAAATCTGACAGCGTTATCATTTGAGCTGAGACAGGATGTTGTGCGCATGATCAAAGAAGGCGGCGGCGGTCATATCGGCGGCGATATGAGTGTTATGGACATTCTTGTTTCTCTCTATTTTCACACAATGAACATCAGCCCTGAGAATTCCGAAGATCCGGACAGAGATCTCTTTGTTCTCAGTAAGGGACATTCTGTAGAGGCTTTTTATGCAGTTCTTGCAAAAAAAGGATTCTTTGACATTGAAACAGTCATTTCCGAGTTTTCCAAGTTCGGTTCTCAGTTTATCGGACATCCGAACAACAAACTTCCGGGAATTGAGATGAATTCCGGATCTCTGGGACATGGTCTTCCGGTTTGTGTCGGAATGGCACTGGCACAGAAGATGAACAACAGTCCATCCAGAGTATACACGGTTATGGGTGACGGCGAGCTTGCAGAAGGTTCCGTTTGGGAGGCAGCTATGGCAGCATCTCAGTACAATCTGGACAATCTCTGCGCAGTTGTTGACAGAAATCGACTTCAGATTTCCGGCTGTACAGAGGATGTTATGCATCACGATGTACTGGAAGATCGTTTTGCAAGTTTTGGATGGAATGTGCTCAGCATTCCGGGCAATGATATCGAGGAGCTGAACAAGGCTTTTGACGAGGCAAAAACTGTCAAAGGACGTCCGACGGTGATTGTTGCCAATACAACCAAAGGCTTTGGATCTCCGGTTATGGAAAACAAGGCAAACTGGCATCACAAAGTTCCGAATGCGGAAGAGTATACACAGATTATGAATGATCTTCAGGCAAGAAAGGAGGCTGCACTTCATGAATAAGATTCCAAATCGTCAGGCAATTTGTGAGGTACTGATGGAGCACGCAAAAGAGGATAAGGACGTTGTTGTACTGTGCAGCGATTCCAGAGGATCTGCCTCCATGACACCTTTTGCAGACGCCTATCCGGAACAGTTTGTAGAAGTCGGTATCGCAGAGCAGGATCTGGTAAGTATTTCTGCAGGAATGGCTCACTGCGGCAAAAAACCTTATGCGGCATCTCCGGCTTGTTTCCTTTCTACCAGAAGCTATGAGCAGGCAAAAATTGACTGCGCATACTCAAATACAAATGTAAAATTAATCGGTATCAGTGGTGGAATCAGCTACGGTGCACTTGGAATGAGTCATCATTCTGCACAGGATATTGCGGCTATGGCTTCCATTCCGAATATGAGAGTTTATCTCCCGAGCGATCGCTTCCAGACAAGATGTCTTGTTGAGGAACTTCTGAAGGATGAGAAACCGGCATACATTCGTGTCGGACGCAATCCGGTAGAGGATATTTACGAGGAAGGCAATGTTCCATTTGAGATGGATAAAGCAACTGTTCTTTGCGAAGGAACAGATGTTGCATTTATTGCCTGCGGCGAAATGGTAAGACCTGCCTATGAGGCAGCAAAACTGTTGAAAGAAAAAGGAATTTCCGCAACAGTTCTTGATATGTACTGTGTAAAACCTCTGGATCGGGACGGAATTATCAAGGCAGCTTCCAATGCAAAAGTTGTCATCACAGCGGAAGAACATTCTCCATTCGGCGGACTTGGATCTATGGTATCTCAGGTAGTTGCGTCTGAGTGCCCGAAGAAAGTGATCAATCTGGCACTTCCGGATGCTCCGGTAATTACAGGAACTTCCAAAGAAGTATTTAACTTTTATGGATTAAATGCTGAAGGAATGGCAAAAACAGCCGAAGAAGCTCTGAAATAAAAAATAACAAAATCAAACAGCGCAGCGGACGTATGATCTGCTGCGCTGATACCGCATATGAGGAAACAATAAATTATGGGAAAATATGTATTGGGAATTGACCAGAGTACCCAGGGTACAAAGGCACTTCTGTTTGATGAGGAAGGAAGTCTGCTTTGCAGAGCGGATCTGCCTCACAGACAGATCATTGATGACCGGGGATATGTAGAACATGATCTTCGGGAAATTTACAAGAATACACTGCAGGTCGTAAAGAATCTCGTGGAGAAGGCGGGAATTGACAAGAATGACCTTGCGGTTCTCGGAATCAGCAACCAGAGAGAGACTTCTGCCTGCTGGAACCGAACAACCGGAGAGCCTGTGTACAATGCCATTGTATGGCAGTGCGCAAGAGGAACCGCCATCTGTGAGCGAATTGAGGCAGAAGGACACAGCGCCATGATTCAGGAGAGAACAGGGCTTCCTCTTTCTCCGTACTTTTCAGGGGCAAAGCTTGCCTGGATTTTTGAGAACGTAGAAGGAGTTTCCGAGAAAGCTGCTGAGAAGGAAATCGCAGTTGGAACGATTGACAGCTGGCTTGTGTATAAACTGACGGGAGGAAAGGTCTTTAAGACAGATTATTCCAATGCGTCCCGCACACAGCTGTTTAATATCCGGACATTGGCATGGGATCCTGAGATTCTCGGAATTTTTGGCATTGATCCTTCCTGTATGGCAGAAGTGACCGATTCCGATGGAGATTACGGAGAAACGGACTTTGAAGGTTATCTGGATCATCCGATTCCGATTCGAGGTGTGATGGGAGATTCCCACGGTGCTCTGTTTGGTCAGGGATGCCTCAAAAAAGGAATGATTAAGACGACTTACGGAACAGGATCTTCGATTATGATGAATATCGGAGAGACTCCGGTATTCACAGATCTTGGAGTTGTAACATCTCTTGCCTGGTCCATGGGCGGCAAAGTAAATTATGTGTTGGAAGGCAATATCAATTATACAGGTGCAGTCATTACCTGGCTGAAAGATGATCTGAAACTCATTACATCTCCGGGAGAAACCGAAGGACTTGCAAGAGAGGCTCATCCACAGGATCACACCTATCTTGTTCCGGCATTCTCAGGCCTTGGTGCGCCTTATTGGGACAGCAAGGCAAACGCGGCGATTACAGGAATGACACGAATGACCGGACGAAATGAGATTGTCCGCGCAGGTCTGGACTGTATCGCCCATCAGATTACCGATATTGTGGAGACTATGAGCAAAGCATCCGGTATTCATATTGAGGAGCTCCGTGTAGACGGAGGTCCTACAAAAAATGGATATCTTATGCAGTTTCAGAGTGATATGCTGAAGATTCCGGTTAGAATTCCGGATTCTGAGGAGCTCTCGGGAATTGGAGCTGCATATGCTGCTGGATTGTCTGTGGGAATTTATGACGAAAGTATTTTTGCAAAACAGAAAAGAACATCGTACGCACCGGCTATGGATGAGAATCTCCGGGAACAGAAACGAAAAGGCTGGAGTGAAGCAGTAGCTATGGTTCGAACGAAGTAAGGGGGAGACTATGAAGGTCAGCGTAAAGAAGATCAGTGAAGTAACCGGATTTTCACCGGCGACAGTTTCGAATGCTTTGAACTATAAAAGAGGGGTAAATGCCGAAACTGCGGCCAAAATCATGAAGGCGGCTCAGGATCTCGGATATTTTGAAGAGAACAGAATTCGCAAGGTGAAGTTTGTGATGTTCAAACGCAATGGCCTGATCGTAGAAGATACTCCTTTTTTTCCATTAATGATTTCGGGAGTTGAGCAGGAATGCCGTGCCTTTGGCATGGAGATGATTATGTATAATCTGGATCGAAGAGAGGCAAACTACCACGAACAGGTGCAGTGGCTTCAGAATGATCGGGATTCTGCGGTGATCCTTCTTGGCACGGAACTGATGGATGAGGATGTGGACCTGATTCGCGGGATGTCCTGCCCGCTGGTTGTGATTGATTACTGGAAAGAAGGCATGAGTTTTGATGCAATGCTGATCAACAATGCGGATTCCGCCCGCATGGCCACGGATTACCTGATTTCCAAGGGACATACGGAGATGGGATATCTCCAGGGAAAACTGAGAATCAAACCGTTCCGTTCCAGAGCTTCCGGTTTCCAGACGTCTATGCACAAAGCAAAGCTTCCGATCAAATCAGAGTATATTTTCTCCATTTCTGCTACAATGGATGGAGCTTATAACGATATGAAAGAGATTCTGAAAACGAATCCGAAGCTTCCGACGGCATTTTTTGCAGAGAACGATATGATTGCTCTTGGAGTGATGAAGGCATTGCAGGAATTTGGGGTTCGGGTTCCGGAGGAAGTCTCTCTCATCGGCTTTGATGATCTCACTTTCTCTTCGATTTCTTCCCCGACATTGACAACCCTTCGGGTTCCGAAACAGGAGATGGGAAGAATTGCAGTGCGCAGACTTCGGGACAAGATTCAGAACAAAGACAATGTAAATATAAAAATGCAGATGTGCACTCAGTTCATTGAGCGGGAAAGTGTGCAGGATCTGACAAAACGAAAAAATTAGAGATCACAATGAGAATCTCGTGAGAGAATAGAATGATCATATGGGTTAACCGAATTAAGTGACGAAGCGGATTGCAAATATCCGTTTGACTATAGAACTGCTGTAAAATCTTTGGGATTTTACAGCAGTTTTTCTGTTATGAGCAAGTAACGGAGCGGATTGTGAATGTCCATGTAGACTTCCGCGAATGGTGTCGAAATACTACGATGAGATTTCGTTGCTTCTGAAATGGCAGAATGGTAGGATGAAATCAGGAAACCATTCAGGGGAAATGAATGGAAATATGGTGAAAAAAATATTAATGAAAAGGAAGCTGCACATGCTGTTTGCGTGCATGTGTCTAAGCGCTCTTTGTACGACGATCCCGGTTCCGGCTGAGCCGAAGATTCTGGAAAACGTTATGACAACCGAGGGAAATATTCGGATTTACACCCGGGGAATTTCGGGTGACACAGATCTGAGAGTTCTGGCGGGTACAGCGGAATGTCCGGTACAGGAAGAGGAGACCGGAGTACTCCGCACATGGATTCTTGTAGATAATTCTGAGTCAATTCCGGTGACTCAGAGAGAAAGCTTAAAATCCGCTCTCATACGGCTTCTGGATTCTCACGGAGAACAGGAAGAGATTCGATTCGGTACCTTTGGGGAGAACATTGATACCATCAATGATTTTTCGACCGATTATGATGCGGTTCGTACATCCATTCAGGAATTAAAATTCCATAACCGGGACACCTTTGTCTTTCGGATACTGTCTGATGCTCTTATGGAATTGGATTCTATGGAGCGTATTCATTGTGCCTCCAGAATTCTGCTCATTACAGACGGAGGAGAAAGCTCCGGTGGAGACTACCATCTGGAAGAACTGAAAGACCGGATTCGTGACGTCGGGATACCGATTTATACACTGGGCTGCGGAGGGAATTCGGAGATGCTGGAAGTGTTGTCTTATTTGTCACGAAAATCCGGTGGGGAGTACAGAGATGTGGAAGCAGCAAAGCAGCAGGAGCTGTTTCCGGAGGCCGCATCTGATACAAGGGCAATTCTTGTGGAGGTTCCAGACGATCTGAAGGACGGCGGTGGTCACCAGATTGCTATTTATGAGAGAAACGGAGACAGAAACCTTCTTTGCAGAAAAGAAATCACTTTTGCCCAGGTTCCGGTGATAGAGGCGACGAATACGCCGATTCCGACCAGTTCTCCCACACCTGAGCCGTCGCAGGTAGAAGAGAACGAGATTAGGCCTGAAGATCCGGCAGACAGAAACGACAGAAATTCTTTTCTTCTATGGATCTTGATTCCAGCCGGTGTACTGCTTTTCGGAATTGCCGGAGGAATTCTGCTTGTGAAGAAAAGGAGAGCCGGCAGTTTCGGAAAAACTCATGAGAGAAACGCTTCCGTGGAGAACGAACAGGATAGAGAGAAGGCACAGGAACTGTTTTCCGGGGAGAAGGGCGTAGATATTCAACTGACGGATGTCAATAATCCTTTGAGAATTTTCAGACAGAGAGTATCAGGAAGTGTGTTGTTTGGAAAAGGCGGAAAGGATGCAGACTGGGTGCTTACCGGGGATAAGTCCATTTCCCGACGGCATGGACGGCTGACTGTCAGGGAACGTGAGGTGTATATTGAAGATCTTCATTCCAGAAATGGAATCTGGTTGAACAAATCCAGACTGACGTCACCGGAAATGCTTCAGGACGGGGATCTTTTGAGGCTTGGAGACTCGGAATTTACCGTTTCTGTTTTGTGGAGAATGTGATGGGAGTACAGATCACTCTTTTTACAAAGAATTATGTCAGAAAGTATTTGCTGCCTCCTCTCAGTAACGGAGACTATTCTCTGCTTCTCGAAAAAGAAGCCCTGGGACTTTCGAGACCTTATGTGCTTCATCTGGAAGTACTCCGGGGGATCTGGCGGATTCATCCGGGAACAGACTATGAAGTGGTCCTGGAAAGCAGATTTTTAAAGAAACCGGAAGAACTGAGGACCGATGGATTTTTTGGAATCCGGTTGAAAGAAGGGGTCGAGCTGTCTGCCGGAGTACGAAAGGTGGAGCGGGTCATCCGGTCTTTTCGAAAACTGCGATTGACGGCAGAGAAGGAAATCCTGATCGGCAGAAGAGAGGAATGTGATGTCCTCTGCAGAGAACAGAAGCAGATTTCCGGTGTACATGGTGTGATGAGATGGGCAGGAGGAATCTGGTATATTCGGTGTTACAGCGATAATGGAATCTATATCAATGGCAAATTGTCCGGAGGGGAGCATCCTCTGACCTTTGGGGATCGGATACAGATTGCAGAGCTGACAATGGTGTTTCTGGGAAGGGTGCTTGCGGTAGATGCATCTGCCGGAACAGTAGAATTTCGCCTGCCGGAGTGGAAAGAACGGAATCAGAAGCAGGAGAGAATATCGATACTCCCGGAAAAGGAGAATTCCGGCAGGGGGCTTCCGGGATCGGAGGCAGATCCTTCTCTTTATCACAGAGCACCGAGAAAAATTCCGGCAGTGAAATTTGCACCGGTGGAGATTGAGGAACCGCCCCGGGAAGCAGTTCAGGAAACAAGGCCGTTATGGTTGATGATCGGACCTCCTCTTACGATGGCACTGCCCATGATTCTTGGGTTCGGTCTTATGAGAATGGCCTTTGGCGGCAGAAGCGGAGGATACTTATATGCCGGACTTCTCATGTCTGTGACCGCTGCTTTGGGAAGTGTGTTCTGGGCAGTGATGAATCAGCGAAGAGCATCAAAAAAATCAAGGGAGAAGGAAACGCATCGGAAGAAGGCATATCTTGCCTATCTGCTTCGAAAAAAAACAGAGTTGAAAGAAATTGCGGAAGACTTCCGGAAGCACCGGCAGAATTTGTATCCGCCGCCGGAAGAATATGTCGGGCTTCGGAATCGGCAGGGATTGTGGGAGAGAACGCCGATTCATTCGGATTTTATGCAGTATCGTCTTGGTATCGGAGAGGTTCCTTTTCCTACAGAGATTAAAATTCCAAAAGAGAGGTTTCTTTTGGATATGGATGAACTCACAGAGCACCCGGGAAGGATCAAGAAGGAACTGTCTGTCCTTACGGAAGTTCCCATTCTCTGTGATCTTTCCGGGGAAAGTATGGTTGGAATGGTAAGTGATCGATCCCCGGACAGTTCGGCAGAACTCGGAACGCTGATTGGTGCACAGATCGGTGCTTTAAATTGTTATACAGAGGTCAAAATTGCAGTGGTTTTCAATGAGACCAGGGGAGAACAGGCGAAGTACTGGGAGTTTGCAAAATGGCTCCCTCATATCTGGTCTGAGGATCATAAGGTACGTTACTATGCGGCGAACAGAGAAGAAGGAGCAGAAGTTCTGGCACAGCTTTCTCGGGTTCTGCGGGAAAGAACAGCACTTCAGAAGGAGAACAGCCGTCTTCGGTTTCTGCCGCACATCCTTCTGTTTATTTCGGAAGAAGAGATGAAGGAACACAGGGATTTTCAGCATCTCTTTCAGCAGGAGAACAGGAAACTGGGGTTTACCGTTTGTGTTATGGCACAGAGTGTCCAAAGACTTCCGCACATCTGCCATAGAATTATCGAAAAGACATCTTCCTGTTCTGGAATATACTGTACGGATGGAAGTGAGAAAACGGATGGAAAGGTGGAATTTGACAGAGTAACCCCGGCGGATTTGGAACGATTTGCCAGAAGTATTTCCGGGATCCGGGTTTCCGAACAGACGGAGAAAGGTGAGATTCCTTCCAAAATCACTTTTTTGAAACTTCATCAAGTGACATCCCCGGAGGAACTGCATGCGGAAGAACGGTGGCTTAAGAATCGAACTTATGACAATATCCGGGGAGAACTTGGAATTATGTCCGGAGGAAACCGGCTCTGTCTGGATCTCCATGAGAAATACCATGGCCCCCATGGACTGCTGGCGGGGACCACAGGGTCCGGGAAGAGTGAAACACTTTTGACCTTTCTTCTGTCCCTTGCGGTGAATTACAGTCCGGAAGAACTGAATTACTTTTTGATTGACTACAAAGGCGGAGGTATGGCGTCCATGATGGAAGGGCTTCCCCATCTGGCCGGCAGCATTTCCAACTTGTCGGGAAATCATATTTACAGGGCACTTGTATCCATCAAAAGTGAGAATCAGAAACGTCAGAGAATGTTTCTTGAATATGAAGTGAATCATATAGATGCCTATCTGCGGCTTTATCAGAATGGGGAGGCCAAAGAGGCAATTCCCCATCTGCTGATTGTGGTAGACGAATTTGCAGAACTGAAAAAAGCAGAACCGGAATTTATGAGGGAATTGATCAGTGTTGCGCAAGTCGGGCGGAGTCTTGGGGTGCATCTGATTCTGGCGACACAGAAACCGGCCGGGGTTGTGGACGATCATATTCGGAGCAATGCACATTTCCGCATCTGTCTGAGAGTGCAGGATCGTCAGGACAGTACGGATCTGCTTCACAAACCGGATGCGGCTAACCTGACACAGATTGGCAGAGGATATCTTCAGGTTGGAAACGATGAAATCTATGAGGAGTTTCAATCCGGCTACAGTGGTGCTTCTTACGATCCGGAAAACAAAAGAGATGCGGGAGAGTC
>JAUNAE010000439.1 GCA_030527765.1 Eubacteriales bacterium | reverse complement strand
TGGTTCGCTACAGCGAGCCAATGGGCGCTCCTCGTGCCATAAGCACCGTCCCCACACTAGCACTCGTACTTGACGAGTGCTAATTTTAATGTTATAACATGGTTAGAGAGGGGTGCAAGGAGGTTCAGCAGCAGTCCTTTTTTTGTGGTATGTTAACTGCATATGGCATGAGAATGTGCCGGAGCAATTTCTATGGAATATAGAAATACACAGTTGGAGGTGAAACGATAATGGCAACGAAAGATTATTATGGTATTTTGGGAATTTCCAAAGGTGCTACAGATAAAGAAATCAAAAGTGCGTTTCGCAAAATGGCGAAGCAGTATCATCCGGATACAAACCCGGATAATCCGGAAGCGGAAAAGAAATTCAAAGAAGTCAATGAAGCTTATGCAATCCTGAGTGATCCGGAGAAGAAGAAACTTTATGATCAGTACGGATCTGCCGCCTTCGAGGAAGGCTTTGGTCAGGGTGGTCAGGGCTTCGGCGGTTTTGGAAATGGCGGTTACCAGGAGTTCCACTTCAATGGTGACGGCATGGGAGATATTTTCGGCGATTTGTTTGGAGGTATGTTCGGAGGCCGTGGAGGTGCCGGGGGATATTCTGGTGGCTTCGGTCAGGGTCAGCGAAGAGCTGCCAAGGGAAAAGACATTACTTCTGAAGTGACCGTTACCTTCGAGGATGCTGTTTATGGATGCAATAAGCGCATTCAGTTCCGGGATGAAAATTATAAGACCCAGTCTCTGGAGATTCATATTCCTGCCGGTATTGAAGAGGGCAAAAAGATTCGTCTGAAAGGAAAAGGCAGTCCTTCTCCGTCCGGTCAGCCGGGAGATCTTTTCCTCATCGTTCACATTGCCCCGAAGGCAGGATTTGAGAGAAAAGGAATGGATATTTATACTACAGAATCGATTCCGTTTACGACCGCTGTCTTCGGCGGAGAGCTTGTAGTGAACACTCTTTATGGAAAAGTTGTCTGTGCTGTCAAGGCCGGAACTCAGTCCGGAAGCAAAATTCGTCTGAGAGGAAAAGGCGTTGTTTCCATGAAGGATTCCACGCAAAAAGGAGATCAGTATGTGACAATTCAGATCAAAGTACCAAGAGATCTGGATCCGGAAGCGGCTGCAAAGCTCAGAGAGTACGAAGAAATCATGAAAAAAAAGTTGTAAACTTTTCCGAAAACGCATATAATGAGTTCCGTAAAAAATAAGAGAACAAATTAGCAGATCGTTTTGCCAGGAGGAAGAGGATGAAGAGAGAGACAGTAGTCGTACTCGATTTTGGCGGTCAGTATAATCAGCTGATTGCACGTCGTGTCAGAGAATGTAATGTATACTGTGAGATTTATTCTTACAAGACGGATATTGAGAAGATCAAAGCGATCAATCCAAAAGGAATTATTTTTACCGGTGGTCCGAACAGCTGTTATGAAGAAGGAGCACCTGCCTACGATAAAGAGATTTTTGAACTGGGTGTTCCGGTTCTCGGAATCTGCTATGGTGTGCAGCTGATGATGCATGAGCTTGGCGGACACGTTACCAAGGCACCGGTTCGTGAGTATGGTAAGATTGAAGTAACCGTAGATCAGAATTCCGCACTGTTTACAGATGTATCAGAGAAGACCATCTGCTGGATGAGTCACAATGATTATATTGAAACACCGGCTCCGGGATTTAAGATTGTTGCACACACAGATAACTGTCCGGTGGCAGCAGTGGAGAATACGGAGAAGAAACTGTACGGACTGCAGCTGCATCCGGAGGTTCTTCATACAGTAGAAGGCAAGAAGATGCTTTCAAACTTTGTATATAATGTCTGCGGATGTGCCGGAGACTGGAAAATGGATTCTTTTGTGGAAGAGTCTATCAAAGCAATTCGTGAGAAGGTCGGCAATGGTAAAGTGCTCTGTGCCCTTTCCGGCGGTGTAGATTCTTCTGTAGCAGCAGTTATGCTTTCCAAAGCAGTTGGAAAGCAGCTGACCTGTGTCTTTGTAGATCACGGTCTTCTTCGCAAAAATGAGGGAGATGAGGTTGAGGCTGTATTTGGTCCAGACGGCGCATATGATCTGAACTTTATCCGTGTCAATGCCCAGGAGCGTTTCTATGAGAAACTGAAAGGAGTAGAAGAACCGGAAAACAAACGTAAGATCATTGGAGAGGAATTCATTCGTGTCTTCGAGGAAGAGGCGAAGAAGATCGGAGCTGTCGATTTCCTTGTACAGGGAACCATTTATCCGGATGTTGTTGAGAGCGGCGTAGGTGGAGAGTCTACCGTAATTAAATCTCATCACAATGTTGGAGGTCTTCCTGACTATGTTGATTTCAAAGAGATCATTGAACCTCTCAGAAATCTGTTCAAAGATGAGGTTCGTCAGGCCGGACTGAAACTTGGCATTCCGGAATATCTTGTATTCCGTCAGCCATTCCCAGGTCCGGGACTTGGTATCCGTATCATCGGTGAAGTTACCGCTGAGAAGGTGAAGATGGTACAGGAAGCAGATGCGATCTGGCGTGAAGAGATTAAGAATGGCGGTTGGGATCAGAAGGTGAATCAGTATTTCGCTGCACTGACCAATATGCGTTCTGTTGGAGTTATGGGTGACGAGAGAACCTATGACTATGCAGTAGCAATCCGTGCAGTCACCACAACGGATTTCATGACCGCTGAGAGTGCAGATCTTCCATGGGAGATTATCGGACGTGCTACCAGCCGTATCGTTAACGAGGTACCGCACGTGAACCGCGTCCTCTACGATTGCACCGGAAAACCACCGGCAACGATTGAGTTTGAATAATACATCTGTTTTGATGCACTCGTTAATATCCTCAATGGTGTAAAAACGAGTATTCAACCAAATAAAGAGTATAGACCTTTAGGCAGAAATGCTTAGAGGTCTTTTTTTATTCCAAAACAGGCGAAAAACCTTGAAAATCAAGCATTTTTATCAATAAAACTGGCATTTTATTGATATCAAAAGCAGATGAAATGCAGCTCCGGCGGCAATGCAGAGGATATCGAACTTTGCACCGCAGAGAATAAGTCAAGTCCATATTTGTGTGTAAATTCCCCTTAGGCAATTTTGTTGCAGGAG
>JAUNAE010000438.1 GCA_030527765.1 Eubacteriales bacterium | reverse complement strand
ACTGTTCATGTTCGGAGAGGTGGCAACCATCAATGGAGTCAGCAAGTTCGGCAATCTGATGCTATCCAAACTTTGTATTAAGACAAAATAGCTATATTTGCACAGTAAGTATTAAGCAGAGAAAAACTTAGACTATCGATATTATTTGGGCTTTGTGGATTATTCCCAAGATGATTACAGTGCCTTTGATGAAATCTTACAAAAAACAAAACATCAAGAATTACAGACTTGAAACGCAATTAAAAGGTGTTATTATATATACATATCAATTTATATAGATATTATATATACATACAATAAAGCTGCAATATGTCATATTTGAAAGGAGATTGTTTATGGTTATCACAGAGCCCATTTTTGCAGAAATCGCCCCCCGAACCTGGTGTATCAACGAATTTGGTATGGATGCTCTTTTCTTGCTGGAGGGTGATGAAAAGGCGTTGCTGATCGATACAGGAACGGGTACATTCGACATTCCGGCTTATTTGAAGAGACTCACTGCAAAGCCCATCGTAGTAGCGTTGACCCACGGCCACGTAGACCACGCTGGAGGCCGTGATCAGTTTCCGGAAGTCTATGCCCATCCCGACGATTTTGGGATCATTGAACAGGTCTCAGTAGAGGCGAGAAAGAGTTACGCACAGGTCATTTCCATCATGAATGATGGACTGTTTGCAATGACGCCTGACAGTGTAATTAAATGTGACAGCAAAACGAAGCTCCTCCCCTTGGTAGAGGGCGATGTGATCCATCTGGGCAACCGGGATGTGGAGGTTTATGAAACACCTGGACACACACCTGGTGGTTTGAGTTTTCTGGATCGTCAGACCCGGATCATGATCAGCGGCGATGCCTGCAATATGAACACACTGCTGGCACTTTTCAATTGGCACGGCGCACGGTTGGCTAAGACAGATATCAGCGATCTCCTTGCTACCGCCCGCAAATTGGAATCTCTCCACGATGGATATGACCGGCATTATAACGGACATGCTGGTTTTGGACCGTTTATCATGTTCACGTCTCAGCCTGAATGTCTGGTCCGGGACTGTATTGAATTGTGCGAAGGTCTTCTGGATGGATCTATTGAGGGCGTTGCTGATAGCAGTAACCCCTTTACCGGTCCCTGTCTGCTTGCAAAACACGGAACTTTGCAGGTTCTTTATGTTCCGGAACAGGTCTGCTGATATGTATTTGCAAAGCCCCGAATTTTTCGGGGCTTTTGGATTCTCTGTGATGAGATTTGTGTTTATAGACAAAAACAACTTCTGATTACTTTGGTATGTCAATCTTGACAACTGTGTGTTTGCTTTGTAAGATAAGTTCAAAATAGTTTTAAGCGAGGGCCTGTTCGTGAGCAAAAAATACTTAATGGTATATAACGAGATCAGAAACGCTATTTTTACTGGTGTTTATAAAGACGGGGACAAGATTCCGGCCGAAAACGAATTGACAGAGCAGTTCCAGGTCAGCCGACAGACGATCCGTCAGGCGATGGATATGCTTTTGGAAGAAAAACTGATCCGCAGAACACGGGGCACAGGTACCTTTGTCAACAAAGCCGCAATCCGATTGAACACCAAGCGGATCGCTGTGATTGCTTTCTCCATTACAGAAAGCGTTTTTCCCGCCATACTCAGTGGAATTGAGGCAGTTTTGGCTGAGAAAGGCTATTCGACCATGGTGTTTTCTACCCGTGACAGTGTAATGCGGGAGAGACAGATTCTGAAGCAGCTGTGTGATGATCCGGTGGACGGGATTATTATGTCTGGTGTTGAATCTACATTCGGTTGTGCTAATCTGGATTTGATCCGAAGACTGCGGAGTATGGGGACGAAGTTTGTTTTTATGGGAATTCCCTATTTGGACAGGGAATTGGGAGATATCCCCAGTGTAACGATGGATGACTATGATGGTGTTTATCGTATTACAAGAGAGTTAATCGAATTAGGTCACCACCGGGTTGGTGGTGTCTTCAATGACTCTGTTACAATCCATTTGGCTCGGTTACAGGCAGTACGCCAGGCCATTATTGATTCCGGAGAATACTATGACAATAATATGTTTATGATTCACGGTTCTATCGACGGTGCAGAGAAGGATATCGCAGATAATGCAGCATCGAAATTTTTCACATGTGATTTGATCATTTCTGCTTCAGGTATTTTTGCAGATCTCCTAAGTGAAACGCTACAGAAAAAGCCACTCCCACAGCTTAAAACGATCGTAGTTTTTGATGAAGTTGAGTGCTCATTTTATGATGGTGTAGACGTCATTGTTTATAAAGGCGCCGATGAAACGCATGGTGTAGAGTGTGCTTCAAAGCTTCTACGCCTTCTTGATGGATTTGAAGAGAAATCCTCTGTATTCTCCTGGAAGAAGAAATAAGTATATGTCCTTGGACAGCCATGACCCAATTGGGTCATGGCTGTTTTTATTTGTGCTATCTCTACAAACAATTCAACTTCTTTTTGTCTGTGTTTACGAAATTCATTGTTATGAAAAATTTGCCTTGAAACAACTTAATTTGTTATGTAATATACATACATAGCAAATCTTTATAAACGAAGTTTAAATACATATAAACAACTAAATGTATTCTTTTAGGAGGAACGAGCTATGAGTACACAACTGAAAGATCTGCAATCGGTGGAAAAGATCGTACAGGAGATGACGCTGGAGGAAAAAGCGATCATGGTTACCGGCGGCGAGCCTTTTTATGCTGCGAGCCTGGAGAAGTATGGTATTCCCAGAACCCTGTGGCTGGACGGCGGTACCGGCTTCAACACGATGCAGTTCGCAGGGCAGCAGGGCTACGAGATCGTAGCAAAGCGAAACGAAGATGCCGGCACACCTCTGGATCGGGAAACCTTTGGTGGTATGGGCGGCCTGATGCTGGGTATGCAGGAGATGGCCGTACAGATGGGTCTGCAGGAGAAAGATAAGGCTACTCTACCTGAGCTGGGTTGCTATCCTCCCGGTATTTTCTTTGGTTCTACCTGGAACCCTGAACCTATTGAAGCCTGTGGCCATGCTCTGGGTAAGGAAATGAATTTGCGCGGTGTCGATGTGGCACTGGGTACTCCCAACATCAACATTCAACGTGATCCTCGGA
>JAUNAE010000437.1 GCA_030527765.1 Eubacteriales bacterium | reverse complement strand
CAAAGATGGCAGCCGTGGGGGTGGCAGCATTTTCAGAGAGTAGTCAGGCAAAAGGATGGAATCATGAGGAAGTAAAGCATCCATCGGATCCTGACTATGAGGCGATTGCTATTCTGTATTCTTCCGGTACTACCAGTAATGCTAAGGGCGTTGTGATCGGATATGAGCAGGAGATGCGCGCAATGGACCGTCTTCTGGAGGTTGTGGGAACTTCGGATATCCGCTATCTCATGATGTTTCCGAATTCTCACGTTTCTGGATTTACAGATGCACTGGTTCTGCTTCTTCGTGGCGGCACACTGGCTACGATGGAGGAGTCGTCTGCTACACAGCTGGTGAAAGGATTCCAGATTTACAAGCCGAATACCTTTGGAATGGTGCCAAAGGTATGGGAAACATTTAAGGGAAAAATTGAAGAGGGAATCCGTGCGAAGGGAAAGACCAAGGCCAGAGTAATCTTTGGGCTTATTTCGCTGTGTGGAAAACTGCGAAAAGCAACAGGAATCAATATGGGAAGAAAGGTCTTCGCCAGCATTAATCAGGAAGTTTTTGGTGGAAATCTTCAGAATATCCATACAGGAGGCGGAAAAGCCATTCCGGAAGTCAACGAATTTTTCTGGAATCTGGGCTTTGATGTGTATGATTTTTATGCTTCTACGGAAGCAAATATTCCGATTATGGTAGCAAAGAGCGTCAGAAAACCTCTGGCAGGTATGGGAAAACCGACTGCTTTGAAAGGGATTGATCTGCGGATTCAGAATCCCGATACCACTGGAGTTGGCGAGATTCAGGTGAAAAGCGATACCCTCATGCGAGGATATTTTCGAAATCCTGAACTGACCCTGGCGGCTTATGAAGATGGATATTTTAAAACCGGGGATTATGGAAAACTGGAGAATGGGGAAATCTTTATTACCGGGCGAATCAAGGATAGCATCTACCTGAAGAATGGAGAAAAGGTTTCGCCGGATGATATTGAAACTATGTACAGGAAATATTTGCCGGAAGAGATTGATTTTTCAGTTGCCGGTGTTGCGGATGACCAGGGCTATAGCCATGTCGGAGTTTTCGTGGTTGGCGAAAAGGGCCAGTATGACCACCTGTTTCGGAAAATCAATAAACAGATGTCGGAGAATTATCGGTTTAAGGAACTGACTTATGTGGAAAGTCTGCCGAAGACATCGGTAGGAAAAGTGAAGCGATATCTACTGGTTAAGGAAACTGGCAGCAAGGACGGAGAGAACATTCGGCTTGGAGAAAAAGATTCTATTAGTAAGAATAGAGAGAATATTCGGAAGAGTGATCTTGAGGCAATCCTTCGAAAATACATCGGAGATGGGGATTGGGATAAAGACGCATTGCTTCGTGAAAATTTGGGAATCAGTTCACTGGAGCTGCTACAGATCGTAAATGAAATCATGGATGTATTTGGCGTCGATCTGACAGAACATCTGGGTGAGATATTCACCTGCAAAGATCTGGAAGAAATCCTCTACAGGCAGGAAGCAAGCCGCCCAAAAGAGGAAAATGTCTCCTCACAGAAACCGTTGGATCTGCAGGCATTTCCTGTGAAGAGAACCTTTATGAAAAATGCTTGCTTCAGATTTGTTATGTTCTTCCTTAAAAGAAATTATAGATTCTCTGTCGTAGGTCTGGAGAATTTGAAAAAAAACCAGAATTATATCATCTGTCCAAATCATCAGAGTCATGTGGATGGATATGCGGTCTGGGCTGCAATGGGTAAGAAAAGACCGAAGTTTAATGCCATTGCTTGCTTCGCCAAAAAGGAACATCTGGACAATCGCTTCAGTAGATTCTTTATGGAAGTAGTAGGAGGAATTCCTCTTGACCGATACAAGAATCCGGTACCGGCGATGAAGAGAGCGGAAGAGTGGATGAAAGATTGTCAGCATTTCTTACTGATTCATCCGGAAGGAACCCGTACAAGAGACGGGAAGCTCGGAACGTTTTTGGATGGAGCTGCTTATCTCTCACAGAAAACGCAATGTCCTATTATTCCGGTGAAAATTGAGGGATTGTATGAAATTTGGCCTGCAGACCGCAAGAGACCTCGCCTTCGCAAGAAGAACTTCCAAAAATATGAGATTGTAATCCGATTCGGGAAACCTATTGATCCGAGAGAAAGTACTAAAGAAGAAATCACAGGCAGAATTCGTGAAGATATTGAAGGCGGGACAGATTTTGTTGAGAATTCTTTTGGAAAAAACGAAAAATCTTCGGGTAAAGATACATTTTCACTTGAGATACTGCAGGAAATGCTTCTTTCCCAGACTTCTTCTAATATGAATACAGGTGATGGGGTAATAGAGAATCTGACTATGAATGATCGGCTGGCAGAGGATCTGGGTATGGGTTCATTAGCTTTCTTTGAGATTGTGTCTGAACTTGAGAGTAGATACCACTTGGAACTTTCCTATGAATTGGATGAAATCAAAACCGTTGGAGATTTTTTTCGCTTGTTGAAAATAAGCTGGATGCAGATGTGACAGACAGCAAGACAGGGGGCCAACAGGAATATCCGGCTCCAAGAAGCAGATGGACACTTCTGCAGTATAAGCTGTGGGTTAGATGGATGAAAGTTCTTTATCGGATTACTATACGGGGAAGAAAGAATATACCGGATTCTCCGGTGATAATCTGTTCCAACCATTACAATTATTTTGATCCATTCTGGTTATTGGCAGGTCTTGATCTGAAGAAGTGTAATATGAATGATTTTGTCTGCGCTGTTGCTCAGGAGCGTTTTGAGGAGAAACAATCTCGGTACTATATTCATCTTCTCGGAGGAATTCCAGTGAATCGAACAGGTAATGTAATCCCGGCTATGCAAAGATTGATTGCCTGCGCCTCAGAAGGAAAGAGCGTAATCCTGTTTCCTGAAGGAGCAAGAAGCAGGGATGGTAGTATGTTACCAATCAGACCAGGTGTCGGAAAGATTGCACTGGAATCAGGAACGAATATTCTTCCAGTCAGGATTGATGGTGGGTTTGAAATCTGGCCACGACATAAGAATCTACCGTCGCTGTTTAACTGGAAGAGAATGAGAAGACATAAGCTGACAGTTACGTATAAACCGGTGATTCGGGTGGAAGGTAAATCAGAAGAAGAG
>JAUNAE010000436.1 GCA_030527765.1 Eubacteriales bacterium | reverse complement strand
AGAGGAGAGGCAGAGCCTGTTCTCACCTATGATGAGGACACTGCAGAATAATTAAGATGATATGGGCTGGCACGGATAGAAAGATATCGTGCCGGCTTTTTTATCTCAGTCGAGAGGACTCACAAGAGAGTCTTAAAGAAAGGAAAAACAATGGAGAATTGCAAAAAAATACCAGTACTTGCCTTACGTGGTAAAGTCGCTTTTCCCAAAGCAACTACATTTTTTGAAGTATCCAGACAAAAATCGCTGAAGGCTTTGGAACATGCGATGAACGCCGATCAGATTATCTTTTTGGCCCATCAGCGTGATGTAATGGTAGAAAATCCTGAGGAAGATGATTTGTACAAGGTGGGAACCGTGGTTCGCATCGGTCAGATGGGAAAAGCAGGAACCGGTGTATTGCGTGTTTTTGTGGAAGGTTTGCACCGAGGAAGAATGGTGAACTTCTACGAGGAGGACGGAGCTCTTGCAGCGGAATATGAAGAGATAGAAACTATGGACGATCTGGAAGACAAAGAAAGAATCGCCCTCTTCCGTGATTTACTGGAGTGGTCTCAGCTCTACGCCGAGAAAAATCCGGGTTTCCTGAAAATAGCATACAATGAATTTAAGGATGAGACAAAACTTGAAAAATTGTTCAATACTATCGCCTCTGAACTTCCTTATGAGATTGAGAAGAAACAGGAACTTCTGGAGGAAATCAGCCTGAAGAAACAGGCGGAAACCCTTCTTTCTACTCTGATGGAAGAGGTAGAAATCAGTGAATACCGCGATGAAATTACAAAAAAAGTCAAAAAAAATGTGGATAAATCCCAGAGAGAATATCTTCTTCGTGAACAACAGAAAGTAATTCGTGAAGAGTTGGGTGAGGAGGATATGGTATCTGAGGCCGATGAATTCCTGGAGGCATGTGAAAAGTTGGAGGCCAAGGAATCCATCAAAGAAAAGATCCGTAAAGAGATCAACCGCTTTAAGCTTGTTCCTTCTATGGCCGCAGATAGCTTTACCTTAAGAAATTATATCGAGACCATGCTCGACATGCCTTGGGATAAGGCCAGTGAAGATAACAACGATCTTGTTCATGCCAAGGAAGTTCTTGAGGAAGATCACTACGGATTGGAAACAATCAAAGACAGAGTGCTGGATTATCTCGCTGTTCGTAATTTGAGTGGCAACAATGCGGCAACAATTCTTTGTCTTGTAGGACCTCCGGGAACCGGTAAGACATCCATCGCACGGTCCGTAGCCAGAGCCCTCAATAAAAAATATGTGCGTATTTCTCTTGGTGGGGTTCATGATGAGGCGGAAATCAGAGGACATCGAAAAACCTATGTGGCAGCCATGCCTGGACGTATCGCAGAGGGAATCCGCCATGCCGGAGTATGCAACCCGCTGATGCTTTTGGACGAGATTGACAAAGCCAGCAGTGATCATAAGGGAGATACAGCCTCCGCTTTACTTGAGGTTCTCGACAGTGAGCAGAATGTAAATTTCAGAGATCATTATCTGGAAGTTCCGCTGGATTTAAGCAAGGTGCTGTTTATAGCAACAGCCAATGATATTTCCACAATTGCCCGTCCGCTTCTCGATCGTATGGAGATTATTGATGTTTCCTCCTACACAGAAAATGAAAAGTATCATATTGCAAAAAGATATCTTATTGATAAACAGAGAAAAGCTGCAGGCTTAAAAGAAGATCAGGTTGAAATTACCGATCAGGCAATTTATGCTCTGATCCGTTCTTACACAAGAGAAGCCGGTGTCCGTAATCTGGAACGTAAGATTGCGTCTCTCATGCACAAAGCGGCAAGAAATGTACTGGAAAATGGAGAGGGGATTCATGTGGACGCCGATGACCTTGAAAAATATTTGGATCTTGCGCCATATGATGAGGAAGAACCACTGGAGGAGGCACAGGTTGGTCTCGTTCGCGGTCTTGCCTGGACTGCAGTCGGTGGTGATACCTTATCCATCGAAGTAAATACCATGCCGGGAAAAGGCCAGTTAAAACTGACAGGACGCATGGGTAATGTCATGAAAGAATCCGCGGAAATCGGCCTCAGTTACCTTCGTTCCATCGCAGCAAAATACGGCGTTGAGGAAACTTTCTTTGAAAAAAATGACATCCATATTCACATTCCGGAAGGTGCGGTTCCGAAGGACGGTCCATCTGCGGGAATCACCATGGCAACAGCTATTCTTTCTGCCTTGACAGGAATCCGCGTTCGCAGTGATATTGCCATGACCGGTGAGATTACTCTCCGAGGAAAAGTATTGCCAATCGGCGGTTTGAAGGAGAAACTTCTGGCTGCTAAGGCAGCGGGAATGAAGGAAGTTTTAGTTCCTGCCAGAAACGAAAGAAATGTCAAAAAATTAGAAAAAGAAGTCACTGATGGGCTTCAGATTACTTATGTAAGCCAGATGGAAGAGGTTTTAGAAAAAGCATTCATAAAAGAAAAGGAGAATTGATATGATTATTAAAAGTGCAGCACTTGAGACTGTCTGTGGTATCACAAGTAAGCTTCCTGACAATCAGATGCCGGAAGTTGCATTTGCCGGTAAATCAAATGTCGGAAAATCTTCTTTGATCAATTCCTTGATGAACCGTAAATCTTTGGCGAGAACATCCTCTCAGCCAGGAAAAACACAGACCATCAATTTTTATAATGTAAATGAAGAACTATATATTGTCGATCTTCCTGGCTATGGATATGCAAAGGTATCCAAAGAAGTAGCAGCCAAATGGGGACCGATGATCGAGAATTATCTGCACAGATCACAGAAATTACGTATGGTGTTCCTTCTTATTGATTTAAGACATCCGCCTACAAACAACGATATTCAGATGTATCGCTGGATTTTAAGCAACGGATACTCACCGGTAATCGTGGCTACAAAAGCAGATAAGATAAAGAGAAGCCAGATTGCAAAGCATATCAAAATTTTGAAAGACAGCTTAAAGGTAATCGAAGGTGTTCCAATCATTCCATTTTCTTCCGTGACAAAACAGGGAAGAGATGAAATCTGGGAGCTCATTGAAACCTATGCTCTCGGAGAAGAGATGGAGATTCCTGAAGAATAAAAATTAAAGCCGCTGCACTATAACATATCATAGTGCAGCGGCTTCTTTTT
>JAUNAE010000046.1:15541-16947 GCA_030527765.1 Eubacteriales bacterium | reverse complement strand
CCAGACCACGACGATTTGGAAAAACTCTGAACATGGATATGCTTCGAGTATTTTTCGAGATATCAGAGAGTGATACATCCATCTACTTTGAAGATAAGGCTATATGGAGATGCGGGGAAGCATATCGCAAATATCAAGGACAATATCCGGTGATATTTCTCAGTTTTAAAGATGTGAAATTTGATTCCTGGGAAGCAACACTTGATAAACTTAGAGGCCTTCTGCAAGATGAGTTTGGACGCCATCTCGAACTTGCGGATAGTGAAAAACTGGCTGTATATGAGAAATTATTTTTCGATAAAGTTCTCAGAGGAGAAGCTTCAGAAGTTGAATTGACTGCATCTCTGGAAAAATTATCTCAGATGCTCAAAAAGCATTATGGAAAAGCTCCGATTATCATAATAGATGAATATGATACTCCGATTCAGGAAGGATATTCGAAAGATTTTTATGATGAGATAATCGGATTTATGAGAAACTTCTTCTCGGGAGCTTTTAAAGATAATCGAAATATTACCTATGGTTTTCTCACCGGAATTTTGCGGATAGCTCAGGAGAGTATCTTCAGTGGTTTGAATAATCTGACAGTCAATTCTGTCATGGATGAGGAGTACGATGAATTTTTTGGATTTACGGGCCGGGATGTCAAGGAAATGCTTGCATACTATGGAAAGGCAAACAAGGAGAAAGAACTTGAGGACTGGTATGATGGATATTTTTTTGGAAATACAGAGATCTATAATCCATGGTCGGTGATCAATTATATTTCAAAAGGATGTATCCCTCAGGCGTACTGGGTTAATACAGGTAGAAATGAGATTTTGGAGGACGTTCTTTCAAACGCCTCCGAAGATGTCTCAGAAAGACTTTTTGCATTATTGCAGGGAGAACGAGTCATAGCAAAAATCGACCAGAATGTTGTATATCGATCGCTTTTGGAAGATCCTGCGAATGTATATAGTCTCTTGTTAGTTGCAGGGTATTTAAAGACAAGTAGAAAAGAACTTCAGGCAGATGGGACATACTTGTGTGAAGTGACAATCCCTAATCGTGAGATCGCTTCCGTTTACAAAAATGAGATTCTTTCTCACCTTATGCAAATCGGTGCAGTTACAAGAACAACAGCAAATAAAATTGCAGAAAGCCTTTATGGCAATGATCATAGACAACTGCAGAATGCACTCGAGGAATATATGGAGAAAGCCATAAGTTTTTACGATGCGGGGGCGGAAGGATTTTATCATGGGCTTGTACTGGGATTAGTAGCTTTGATGGATAATCAGTACAAGATTCGATCAAACAGGGAATCCGGTGATGGAAGATATGACATAAGTCTTTTTCCGCGGGAAAACAAATATCCGGGAATCCTTATGGAGCTTAAATGGAAAAATGATTTGACGGAAGAA
>JAUNAE010000046.1:0-15531 GCA_030527765.1 Eubacteriales bacterium | reverse complement strand
AAAGGAGGCTCTTTGTCAAATCAATGAAAAGAGATATGATTTAGAAATGAAAGATTCCGGAATAGATACAGTCTTGAAACTTGGTATTGCCTTTTCGGGAAAACGAGCAGTGGTTGAAGCAGAATAGTGGAGTGAAACATATGGACAAAGAAAAAGTATTCGCAATGAAAGTATCGATGGTATATCCGCTGCTTGTGGCAAAAGCTGAGAGAAAGGGCAGAACCCGGGAAGAAGTTGATGAGGTTACTTGCTGGCTTACAGGATACACCAAAGAACAATTACAAAAGCAATTGGAGGCAGAGGTGGATTACAGGACGTTCTTTGAGGAAGCTCCGGAAATGAATCCCAACTGTCATTTGATTACAGGAAGCATTTGCGGAATCAAAGTACAGGAGATTGCAGATCCGCTGATGCAGAAAATCAGATATCTGGATAAACTTGTGGATGAACTGGCGAAGGGAAAAGCCATGCAGAAAATTAAGAGATAGACAGTACTTGAGAAAGCAACTATCCACAAAAAATAAAGAAAGTTGTACAATAGGATATTCAGAGCCGGATGACACAAAGAGAAGTGTCACCCGGCTCATTATTTGATTTATAGAAAATGTTGTCCCTGCAGATCTTATGAGCAAAAAGATTCACAAAACTTTTATAAAAATGAAGAGTTTTTCATCAAAACATACAAAATCTTAGAGTTATCTACAGTATTTAAAATTGTAACTCCTCCCTCCTAGAGGTACACTGAAGATACCAAAACAAAGCACGTGAAATACGATAGGAGGGAATGAAATGAGTAAGAGATTAAGTAAAATGCTGGTTGGCACAGCGGTTGCACTTGGCCTTGTAGCCGGTATGGGACAGATGGTTATGGCTGACGATGATGTGACCCTTACCTGGGCTGTGTTCGAGACGGATAATTACACAGCCGAGGTATGGCAGCACATTATTGATACCTTCGAAGCTGACAATCCTGGAATCAAAATCGAAAAGGTCTTGATGACCGGCGATTCCAGACCACAGTTCCTGAAGACGATGCTGGCAGCAGGAAATATGCCGGATATCAATATCGACCCGGTAGACCTGGCTCCGACAGACGGCATCTATGCAGAAGTGCCGGAAGAACTCCTCGAAAAATATGAAGACAGCCTGGTAGTTTCCTTTAATGGAAAGAAGACACTGATTCCTGCATACAAAGCACTCAGAAATCAGTGTTATTATCATAAAGATCAGTTCGAAGAAGCCGGAATCACAGAAGAGCCGAAGACATGGAATGAGTTCGTAGAAGATTGTCAGAAGCTCCTCGATGCAGGAAAGACTCCACTTATGGGAGCGGGCGCATCGGATATCTGGGCAACTAGTTTCGGATGGTGGACCGGCGTTTCCAACTCAGAGATCATGGCAAAATATCCGGACTTTAACGCAGATGTTCTTGCAGGAAAGATTTCCTGGACAGACGATGTTATCGCAGACAGCCTGAAAAACTGGCAGTCCCTGATCAATGCAGGATATTATCACAAAGGAAGTATGTCCTTCAGTTATACACAGGCAAGTGAAGAGTTTAAGAAGGGCAGTTCCGCAATGTTCATGGATGGCGCATGGTCTGCACCGACACTGGACAACGAAGGATTTACCACAGACGATATCGGATGTTTCGTAGTTCCTTCCCCATCAGGAGCATATTCCTATTGTACAATGCCGCAGTACTGGGGCGTTTCCGAGACCTGTGAGAACAAAGAAGCAGCATTCAAATTCTGTGAATATGTACTCGGTGGAAACAGAGATCTGTATGAGTATTACCTCAAAGCAGACGGAACCTATTCTGTAACAAAAGATCCGGTAAACTATGAGATGGGATCTATTCAGACAGAGTTTGTATCAAATTATGATGACTGCCCACTGGTTGGCGAAATTATGAAGGTAGCCGGTGACACTAGCATGCCGTCCGGATTCGAAGATTTCACATGTAAATCTCTGCAGAACGTCTTTACCGGTGCGGATGTAGACGAAGAATTGAAGACATGGGATACCGAATTCCAGCGTCTCATCGCAGAATAATCCCGGCGCACAGGGATAACAAAGATAGTTTGTAGAATGCGATTTGGATCGAAGGGTTCAAATCGCATTTTTACAACAAGGAGATGCCTATGAAAAAGAAATCGAAATTGTTCGTTTTGCCTGCGTTTGTTCTGTATACAGCCCTGATGATCCTGCCAATCGGTGGAGCGTTTTATCTGAGCCTGACCAATTGGAACGGAATTGCCTCGGACTATCATTTTATCGGACTTGCAAATTATCGAAATATGCTCAGTGATGTCCGTCTGGGAAACGCGATTCTCGTGACACTGAAGATTACGGTGACCGTAAGTCTGAGTGTGAATATTTTTGGATTATTCTTTGCCATTTTGCTGAATAAACAAAGTAAGATGGCGGCGGTATCAAGGAGTCTGTTTTTTCTCCCGTATATTCTTAGTACCGTTGCTATTTCATTCATATGGCTGTCTATTCTTTCTTACACCGGAGTGCTGAACAGTATTCTGGATATGGTAGGTCTGGGAAACCTGGTGAACGATTACATCGGAAATACCAGGAATGCAATTACGAGTATCTGCATTGTAGAGATATGGAGGACTCTGGGCTTTTATATTGTGTTGTATCTGGCATCCATCCAGACGGTGCCGACAGAATTGTACGAATCCTGCATGATCGATGGAGGCAGCAGCTGGCAGAAGTTCCGTTATGTGACGCTTCCCATGATTATTCCGGGAATTACCATCGCAGTGATCTTAAGTATCATGACAGAAATGCGACAATATGATATTGTAAAGGTATTAACAAATGGCGGCCCGGGCTACTCTACAGAGACCATTACCTACAACATCGTCACACAGGCGTTTGGCAATAACATGCTTGGCTATTCCTCCGCAATTGCCGTATTTTTGTTCGTAATTATCGCAGCGATTTCCATTCTGCAGATTAAGATTTCGGAAAGACTGGAGGGATGAGGATGAAGGTAAAGAATTCTGTATCGAAGGGTCTGCACTGGGTGAGTATCTTATTTCTTGTGATCTGCACAATCCTTGTATCAGGACCGCTCTATATCACGGCAATAAATATTTTTAAGCCGACAGCGATGATTTCCGAATCTCCTCTGACATTTCCGAGACCTTTTATTCTGGATAACATCATTGGAGTTCTCAGAAATCCCAATGTCAGTATTGTGAAGATGTATATGAATTCCATCAGCATCACGTTCTTTGGAACGGTCATCTGCATTCTGGTTTCGTCAATGGCGGGATATTATGTGGCAAGAACCAGATCGAAACTGTCATCTTTTTTGTACATCTATTTTCTGCTCGGACTTATGGTACCTTACGTCATTGTATATGTACCCCTTGTAACAATGTTCAAAAATGTGGGAATTATCGGCAATCTTCCGGGATTGATTCTGGTGTTTGCATCGGGGAGTGTGTCTTTCTCGGTGTTCATGTATTTCGGATTTATCAAATCCGTTCCAATGGAACTGGAAGAGGCGGCGATCATGGACGGAGCCGGACAGCTTACCATCTTTTCGAAGATTATTTTTCCACTGGTGAAGCCGTGTACAACGACCGTAATTATTTTTATCGGTGTGTCCATGTGGAATGATTTCCTTACACCGCTTCTGATTGGCCAGGTCAAGACCATCACGGTAGGTATTTATACGGCAATCGGTTCTTATTCCACGGACTGGGGAACGGTGTTTGCGTATGTTATGTTTGCAACACTGCCGATCATCATCCTGTACCTGTGTGCACAGAAGCAGTTCGTAGAAGGCCTGATTGCGGGAGCAGTGAAGGGATAACACAGAAATGAGAAGAAGGTAATTTGGTTATGCCGTGAAGAGAATGGGGGTTCTCTTCAGCAGCAAAAGGGGGCGAGGGGTGTATGCGCCTGAAAAAATTGCGTGAGGTCAGTATTTTCTGGAAGATTTCGGCAATCTTTGAGATCGTACTGATCCTCACGATTCTTGGAATCTGCGCCTTCGCAACGAGCAGATTTTCCAAAATTCTTTACACAAAGGCGACGTCTCTGGGAGATGTCCGGGTGGAAAAACTGGCAGATTTTTCTGCGAATAAATACAATCGAATCTATGGACTGTCGAATTATATTCACAGCGGAGAAATCTCCGATGTGATGGCAAAGATGAAACAAAATCCGGATGAAATGTATTCGTTTGATAAGATTCAGTCCATGAATGTATTTTTTGCAGGGGTCAGTTCTGCGGACCGTGAGATCAGTGATATTGTGATTTTGTCGGTTGCGGGAGGAGTGTTTTCCTACAGTGAGACCGGATATTCCGAAGTCAGTCCGAGTTATGATTTCTGGGGGAATGAAACAATTTCAAAGTTTGTCGCTTCCGACAAAATGATTGCGGCATATCATATGGATCCGTCCGTTTATACCATTAAACAGAGGGGTCCTGTTGTTGCGTTCCTGGGAAAGATTTATGATGCATCCAGATATCCGAAGAAAGAATTATTGGGGATTTTTATGATGAATATCCCTACGGAAACTTTCTATGAGGCCATGGGATTTCACGAAGAAAATGTAAAAGGAAATCTTTATCTTACCAATTCAGAAGGAGAGATTCTCTTTTCTACAGATGAACTTGCCTATGCAGGAGATACGGAATATGATGAACAGTTTCAGAAGAAAATTGCAGGAGAAACAGGCCTTTACTGTGCGGAAAAAAACGTCAGTACTTCGGAAATGAAAGCCTATTACCTTCTGACCAAACAGGAAATATACGAGGATTTGACGTCTGTCAAATACTTAATGGCTTCCGTTATTATTCTGGCAATCGGCCTCATTACCGTCATCGAATGGGCGGTCATTTACGTCTACAGAAAACGAGTTCAGAGGCTCTTGAAATTTATGAATGAAGTAGAAGAAGGACAGCTGGATGTTCGTGTTCCGGTAGATTCAGAGGATGAAATCGGAGTTCTCAGCAAGTCCTTCAATGAGATGTGTGAGAAGCTGGATCTATATATTGATCGTGCGTATCGAGCGGCACTTGCTCAAAAAAATGCGGAATTAAATGCTCTGCAAATGCAGATTGATCCTCATTTTCTGTACAATACTTTGGAGAGTATCAAGGCAAATGCCATGGAGCAGGGGGATGAGACAACTGCAGAGATGCTTCTGCTTTTGGCGGATCTGTTTCGATGGAGTACGAGAACAAAGGACAAAATTGTACTCCTGGAAGAGGAACTGGATTATATCAATACCTATCTGAAACTGCAGTCCTACCGGTACAAAGACAAGCTGGATATCAGCTTCCAAATCGAGCCGGAGTGCCTGGATCTTGCAGTGCCAAAACTTGTGCTTCAGCCGGTGGTAGAGAATGTCATACGCCACGCATTCTTTGGAAAAAAGAATTCCGGACTTGTGGGTGTGACTGCAAAAGTGAAGGAAGAGAAACGGCTGGAAATCACGGTCTACGACAATGGAAACGGAATTCCACCGGAAAAACTGGAGCAGATTTGTCAGTCGATTTCGGCACAGGAACCGGAGAAAGAACGGGCAGAAGAGGGTACAAACATCGGAATACGGAATGTCGATCAGAGAATTAAACTGTTATTTGGAGAAGAGTATGGACTGGAAATTTCCAGTATTTACAATATGGGAACGGCAGTGAAACTGACCTTCCCGGCGATGCAGATTGAAGAGATGAGCCAACTGGTATAGTTTGAACGCAGCCTGTATTTAGGAGAGAAATAGATATGTATAAAATGATTCTTGCTGATGACGAACCGCAGATTCTGGACAGTATTTCTCATATGCTGGACTGGGAAAAATATAATATCCGAATTTGCGGAACTGCAGAAAACGGGGAAGAGGCGCTGAATCTCATGGAGAAGCAGCAACCGGAGATTATGATCACAGATATCCGTATGCCTGTTATGGACGGTCTGGAACTGATCGAAAAAGTACACAGGAGAAAAGAAGAGTGCAAGGTGGTTGTGCTGAGCGGGTACGACGACTTTGAATATGTGCGCACTGCCATGAAAAACGGAGCAGTGGATTATCTGAAAAAACCGCTCGGAAGACAGGAAATCATTCGAGTAATCGAAGAAATTATCGATGCTCTGGAAGATGAAGTCCTTTCCCAGCTGGACAATGAAGAAGATCTCAAACTCTCCAAAATGTACTTTGTAAACCGTTTGCTGCAAAACAGTATTTCACCAATGGAAATACGGGAAAAACAGGATTTCTTTTCCAGAAGTTTCTTGAAAGGAACCATGTATATTGCAGTACTGTCCTGTCAATATTCTGATCAGGAAGCATTCATGGCTTACCGGTGTTGTGAGCGTATTCTGGAGAAACATAAGGAAGATCTATTGTTTCAGGATAACTACGGAAATATTTGTCTGTTATTTTATGCGGACACGGAGGAAGAAAAGGAAGAAGCAGAGGATATTCTCGATCACTGCAGAGAAAAAATTGCAGATACTCTTGGACTAAAAGTAAAAATTTCCATGGGATGTGCTGCAGGATCCTGGAGAGAACTGAGGAAATCCTATTTAAGTGCAATGGAGCAGATTCATCAAAATTCTCAGGAAAAAGAGTCTCCGAAAAGCCAGAGCAAAGCGGTAAAATATGTCATCGAACATACACTGGAAAACTATATGGATGCGGGACTTTCCCTTCAGACACTTGCAGAAGAGATGGGGATGAATGCTGCATATCTGGGACGGAATTTTAAGAAAGAAATGGGGAAGAGTTACGCAGATTATCTGAACGAGCTTCGGGTGGAAAAAGCAAAAGAACTGCTGCAGACCACCAACGAAAAAGGAAGTCAGCTCAGTGAAAAAGTAGGATTCACAAGCTACAATTATTTTTATATTGTGTTCAAGAAACTGACCGGAATGAAACCAACCGATGTGCGACGGTAGCGGAGAAGGATAGAAAGGAAAGCTCGTCTAATATCGATCAAAAGATTGTGTAGACAATGAAATAAACGGTATAAACGGATCTTCGATTGTGGAAAACAGGTGAAAGCGAATGAAAGAAGTTTGGAAAAAATACAGAGTGGGAGATATGCTGTGTGTGTATCTTCGAGATACAGAAATCGATCGAATCGGCTTCACAATGATTCCGGCAAATCTGGAGCCTGAACTGACATGTAAGGAAGAAGATGCCCCGGAATCCTTTGTACAGGTGAAACTGACTTCGGATAGAATTGCAGGGAATTTTTCCAATGGACGGAGTATGCGCCGCAGTGAATCATCCCAAACCCTTCGGTTGGAAAACCATTATCAGGAGATTCTGGACGATGAGACACGGATAATTACTGTTCTGAAAAATGAAAAAATCAAGGCAGAACATATTCTGACATTCAGAAAGACAGAACCGGCCGTTCGGCTTTGGGTGAATGTGCAGAACACTACATCTGAACCGGTGGACGTGGAAATGCTGGGAAGTTTTTCTGCAGCACCGCTATTCCCATTAAAGAAGCGAAATGGTATTGGAGACTATCAGTTGTATCGCCTTCGTTCCCGATGGAGCGAAGAAGGTAGACTGGAAAAAACAAATCTTCTGGATCTGCAAATGGAACCCTCCTGGCAGAGAACCGGAATGCAGAATGTACGCTTCGGACAGGTCGGAACCATGCCGGTTCGAGAGTTTTTTCCGTGGATGGCAGTGGAAGATACAGCGAATCAATGTGTGATGGGAGCGATGATTGGATGGTCCGGATCCTGGCAGATGGAGCTGTTCAGCGAAGATGGACTTCCGGCAATTTCCGGTGGACTGGCAGATCGGGAGTTCGGTCATTGGATGAAACAATTGGCACCCGGAGAAGTACTTCAGACACCATGGGCGATTCTCACAGTATGCAAAGGAACTCTGGATGATCTTTGCAATCGCATGATCGATGCACAGCGCCGGAACATCAGAGCGGCGGAAGAACTTCCGATTATTTTCAACGAATTTTGCACGACCTGGGGAAATCCTTCCGCAGAAAATCTCCATCGTATCGTAGAAAAATTACAGGGAAAACATGTTCGATATTGCGTGATAGATGCCGGGTGGTATGCAGATGAAGAATTAAACTGGGAGACCAATATGGGAGATTGGGTTCCGAATAAGAAACTTTTCCCCGAGGGAATCAAAAAAGTAGCAGACGATATTCGTGCCCACGGCATGATTCCGGGAATCTGGTTTGAGATGGAAAATGCAGGACCCAAATCACAGATTTATCAAAAGACAGAGTATCTTCTGACAAGAGACGGGTATCCAATCACCACAGAACGCCGCCGTTTTCTTGATTTGAGAAAAAAAGAAGTCATGTCCTATCTGGAACAGAAGGTGATCCGCTTTTTGAAAGAGCAGGGATTCGGATACATCAAAGTGGATTATAACGATAACATCGGTATCGGCTGCGATGGGGATCGATCACTTGGAGAAGGACTTCGGAAGCAGGTACTGGCAAGTCATGCACTCTTTGCAAACATCCGGAAAGAGTGTCCGGATATCGTGATCGAGAACTGTGCTTCCGGAGGACACAGGCTGGATCCGGCGATGCTGGCTCTGACAGAAATGTCCTCGATCTCGGACGCACACGAATGCATTTCCATTCCAAAGATCGCAGCAAACGTTCTGCGTGCAGTTCCCGCAGCCCAAAGCCAAATCTGGGCAGTACTGAGAAAAACAGACGACGAAAAAAGACTGTTTTACACAATGGCAAATACATTTCTCGGAAGAATGTGTCTGTCCGGGGATGTGACAGAACTGGAAGAATGGCAGTGGAAGATCGTTGATTCCGGTATTCAGTTTTATCGGGAGTGTGCGCCGATCATAAAGAATGGAAAAATTGCCTGGTATGGAAAGACAGGAGCGGCATATGCCCATCTGACAGGATGGCAGGCAGTCACATTTACATATGATGACAAAATTCTGTTGATTGTCCATACGTTTTATGACCATCCTGCCACTGTTCAATTGGAAATGAACGATGCTGATATCGTAAAGAATACTAAAGATTTCGAGGACGGGAAAGAATTTCAAATCAAAAAAGTATACGCATCAGAGCATGTATCAGTAAACCATTTGTCAGTAAAGCATATGTCGGTAGAGCACGTATCGGTAAACCCTATATCAGAAAAGATTTCAAAAAAAATTCTTCTGGAAGGAATGGAAGAGCTGGAAGCTGCAGTGGTTTTATTGGAAGTAATGAAAAAATAGACATAAATATGATACAGAGAAGCCAATTTTGGTATACCCAGAATTGGCTTTTTTCTTTATCCTAAAAACAGAAAATAGTTCGGCTGATATAGAGTGAAGGGAGAATCAGAAATGAATAAAGTGATTTATCATGCAGCAGAGGATGCAGTTTACAGTAAACCATATATTGATAAAGAAGAAATGCAGGAGAGGGTTCTGGAAGACGGAACTAAAATCCCGTTTCTTTATATACATGGAGGCTTTGAAGATACAGGGGTAAAATTCAGCTTCGCTTTTCCGGAGAAAAACGTGTTTAAGGGAAGATTTTTCCAGTACCTTTCCCCGTTTCCGGGTCCGGATGAAGAAATGGCATCCTTTGACAAAACGGGAGAGGATGACAAGGTTTCCTTCACGCTGTCAGAAGGAGCATATTTCGTAGAGAGCAATATGGGTTCCACTGCTATGTTCGGAGGAATGGGAGATGCGACAGTCGTATGGAAGTCTTCCGCAGCAGCGGCAGAATTTTCGAGAAAAAAAGCAATGGAATATTACGGCTGTGAGCGTCCGTATGGATACGTGTACGGTGGAAGCGGCGGCGGATACAAGACAATGGCATGTATTGAAAATACCGATGCCTGGGATGGTGCAGTGCCATTCGTAATCGGTTCTCCGGCATCTCTTCCGAATACCATCACCATGCATGTGCAGGGACAGCGAGTACTGCGTCACGCATTTGAAAAAATCGTGGAAAATCTCGATGCAGGCGGAAGCGGAAATATGTATGACGGATTGAATGATGAAGAGGCATCCATGCTGAAAGAACTGACCCGAATGGGATTCCCGCCTCAGGCATGGTTTATCGAAGCTTTCGGTACGGTAGACCCGGGTTCCCTTCCGGTACTGACTCCGGGCATGAAAATGATGGATTCCACTTACTTCACAGATTTCTGGGAGAAAGAAGGATATCTTGGAGCGAGTGAAGGCAGTACAGCACAGAAAGACAGACTTGTGTTTGACGGTATTGTAAAAAATATTTATACACCTGAGAAACAAGAAGAGAAAGATCAGGTTGGATTAAACGGAGTAGATGATGCCTGGAAAAAGATGGCAGATGGAAACGGATATCTGATTGAGCTTGAGCAGGTGCCAACCGGTGAGGATCTGTATCTTGAAGGAGTGAACATTACCTTCACATCCGGTGAGGCAGTAGATGCAGGCGCTCTTCTTCTTGGGGGAATTCAGGACAATTATCTGACACTTGGAATGGCATACGGCCTGGATAATGTTGCAGGTATCCTTGGCAAAGTAAAGCCGGGAGATCACATCCATCTGGATAATTCAGATTATATTGCATCGCAGTCTTACTATCAGCATCAGACACCTCCGGATCTTTCCTTCCATGCATGGGATCAGTTCCGTACAGAAGAGGGAGAACCAAAGCTTCCACAGCGTGAGAACTGGATCGGACCCGGATTTTGTGGAACCGGAACGGTTCAGGATGGTCAAATTCAGGGAAAAGTGATTCTTGTACAGTCACTGATGGATGAGTCTACCTGCCCGTGGTGTGCCGACTGGTACCGAAGCAAGATTCGAGAGAACGGAAAAGAAGAAGATTTTCGACTCTATTACATGGAGCGTTGCTTGCATGGGGATGTTCACGCCAGTGAATCTCATATGAACACAAACTATCTTGGTGCATTGAGACAGTCCCTTCTGGATCTCAGCGACTGGGTTGAGAGGGGAAAAGAACCGCTTGCAACAACCAATTACAAATATGAAGATGGTCAGATCCTTGTTCCGAAAACTGCCGGAGAGAGAGGCGGCGTTCAGCCGGTTGTCACTTTGACAGCAAATGGTGAAGAGTGTATCACAGCAGCGGTTGGTGAGAAGGTAACCCTTACAGCGTCTGCATTTATGCCGGAGAATGCCGGAGCCATCACCGAGATTATGATTGAGCCGGCTGCCGAAAAGAAATTCCCGAATCCGGATGCGTTCTCCAATGTAGTTCCTTTTGAGAACATTGAGAAAGATGGCCTGTCCGGTGCTGTAGGATCCTTAGAGACAAGCTATGCTGCACCCGGAGTCTACTATGCGGTAGTCAGAGTGAAAGGAAATCGTAACGGAGATGCGGGGGAAAGATATACCCAGATCAAGAATATTTCCAGAGCAAAAATTATCGTAAAATGAGTGAAAGCAAATACAAAAATCAAATACTAAAACAAGAAAGGCAGAAAACAGAAAGACAAAAAATGATGAGACAATATGAAACATTCGAATTGACTTTTAAAGGAAATGCGCCAGAGGAGAACTGGGTAAACGTAGATCTTAGTGCAACTTTTCGCTGGGGAGATACAGAAAAAACAGTGAAAGGATTTTATGCAGGAGAGGATACCTACAAAATTCGTTTCCTTCCGGAATGTACAGGAACCTACAAGTGGAAGGTTGATACTTCCCTGGAACTGAACGGTAGACTGGCAGGGGAGGAGATCTGCGAACCGGCAGCAGAAGGAAGACACGGCAAAGTGGTTGTAAATGGTCTTCATTTCGCCTATGAGGACGGCAAAAGATATATGCCATTTGGAACAACCGTATATGCTCTGGCACATCAGGAGGACGCCCTGATTGCCCAGACGTTTGAAACTCTGGCGAAGGCTCCATTCAACAAAGTTCGTCTGTGTCTTTTTCCAAAAAGCTACGATTTCAACCAGAATGATCCGCAGTTTTACGCTTTTGAGAAGAAGGAAGAGGGCTGGAATGTGCAGCATCCATGCATGGAATTCTGGGATCACTTTGAAGAATGTCTCCGAAAGATGGATGCGCTTGGCATTGAGGCCGATCTGATTCTGTTCCATTCCTACGACAGATGGGGCTTCTCCAAACTGACGAAGGAGGAGGCACTGACTTATCTGGATTATCTGGTTCGCAGATTTGCAGCATTCCCGAATATGTGGTGGAGCCTTGCCAATGAATATGAGTTAGTGACAGCCTTTGAAGAGGAATGGTGGCAGGAGTTTGCAGAGTTTATTTATGCAAATGATCCTTACAGACATCTTCTGAGCAATCACAACATCTTAAAACTCTGGGACTTCTCAAAACCGGAAACTTCACATTGCTGTATCCAGGACAACAACGTCATCCGTGTACCGGACATGCAGAAGATTTATCAGAAACCTGTGATTTATGATGAGTGCTGTTATGAGGGAAATATCATGTATCCATGGGGAAATATCTCCGGACAGGAGATGGTGAACCGTTTCTGGCTTGCTGTAACCATGGGAGGATACTGCACTCATGGTGAAACCTTCTGCGACGACAATGATGTTCTCTGGTGGGCAAAAGGAGGAGTTCTGAAAGGACAGAGTGCTCCGAGAATTGCTTTCCTCAGAGAGCTGGTTGAGAGTCTTCCGGGAGATCTGAAGTATGAACAAACAACTCTGGAAGATGCAGTGGAGAAGGCTGCCGCCGGAGAGCCGGAGAAGGCTGCGAACCCATTTCTTGAGACGTTTGGCCAGATCGTATGTAAGGAATCCATCCTCCGTCAGCACGACCTCCTGGACAAAGAGCGCCTCGTAATGGGACATTGCAACGAAGAGGCATATCTTCGTTACTTCAGAAACCAGTGTGCTGCTCAGGGAGAATTATGGCTTCCGGAAGAACACAAATATACCGTTGAGGTGATTGATACCTGGGAAATGACACGAAAAGAAGTGCTTCATGGAGTAAGCGGTCACGTTGTATTTGATCTTCCGGGCAAACCGGGCATGGCGGCACTTGCTTTGATTGAGGGATAAAATGAAAAAGACACAATTATGTAATTCATGGAAATTTGGAATAAAAGGGCAGGAAAAGAAAGAAGTCATACTTCCGCACGATGCAATGCAGGAGCAGGGAAGAGACGCAAGTGCGCCATCAGGGAAAAGTGAAGCATATTTTCTTGGAGGAATCTATGAGTATGAAACAAGCATTAGAGTTCCGGAAAATCTCGATGATGGCTTGATGTATCTTGAGTTTGAGGGAGTCTATCCGAATGCATCCGTTTATGTAAATGGAAAGCTTGCAGGGGCATGTGAATATGGTTATTCCTCCTTTTGCGTTCCAGTTCAAGGAGTGGATCCGGGAGAGGATGCTGTCATCACAGTGACCGTAGACGATCAGGAGCATCCAAAATCAAGATGGTATGGAGGAGCGGGAATTTTTCGTCCGGTATGGCTTGTAGAAATGCCCAAGGAACATATTATTGCTGAAAAAACAAGAATCACAACATGTTCCTGTGATCCGGCAGTGATCGAAGTCTGCACATCAGTGGATGCAGAGTCGGATACAAGAATCTTTTATGAAATCATGGACGGCCAGAAGATCGTTGCATCGGGAGAAGGACCGAAAGCGAGAATCTCCATTTCTGACGCAAAACTGTGGTCAGATCAACAACCGTACCTATATTCCTGCAGAGTGCTTCTCATGCGGAATGAAAAGATTCTGGATGAGCAGGTTGTTTCCTTTGGTATCCGAACTCTGGAGTGGTCGACAGAGGGATTCTTTATTAACGGCAGATCTGTGAAACTGAAAGGTGGCTGCATTCATCACGATCACGGAATTCTGGGAGCACGTACATTTGAAGAAGCAGAGATTCGAAGACTTCGGAAGATGAAAGAATTCGGATTTAATGCCGTTCGTTCTGCCCACAATCCACTGTCGCAAGCTGCACTTGACGCATGTGACAGGTTGGGACTTTATGTAATGGATGAAACCTGGGATACATGGAATTATACAAAATCAGAGTATGATTTTGGGAAAAATTTCTTTTCACACTACGAGAGTGATATCTTGAAAATGGTGGAAAAGGACTACAATCATCCATCTGTGGTGATGTATTCGATCGGAAATGAAGTAACTGAGCCGGCAAAAGCAGAAGGAGTAGAACTGGGAAAAGAAATCGTCAAAAAGGTAAAGGATCTGGATACAACCAGGCCCGTGACTGCAGGTTTGAATCTTACCCTGCTTCTTCTGGCGAAGAGAAATGCAGAGAAAGCAGAGGCGACACAAGAAACAACAAAACATGAGACCGAGCCTGATACAAAGCCGGAAAAGAAAATGGACAGCACCGCATTTAATGAGATGGTAATGGGATTGGGAAAACGAATGACCATGGCAGCTGCTACAGAGGAAGCAGATCAGGTGGCAAGTCCATTTCTGGAACAGCTGGACATTTGCGGTTACAATTATGCAGTCAGTCGTTACGAAAAAGAAGGGGAACTTCATCCGGAGCGAATCATCGTGGGAAGTGAAACTTACCCGGGAGATTTGGGAGCGGTATGGAAGATTGTAGAAAGTACTCCTTATCTGATCGGTGATTTTATGTGGACCGCATGGGATTATATTGGAGAAGTTGGATTAGGTGCCTGGAGTTATGAAAAGGAACCTTCTTTTGACAAACCTTATCCATGGCTGCTGGCGGATACGGGAGCTTTTGATATTCTGGGAAATGATAACGGGGAAGCAGGACTTGCATCTGTAGTCTGGGAAAAAAGAAAAACGCCATATATTGCAGTAAGCCCTGTGAATCACCCGGGAATTGTTCCTCTTAAAGCGACGTGGAGAAGCAGCAATGCACTTCCGTATTGGTCGTATTATGGATGTGACGGTAATGAGGCTGAGGTGGAGGTCTATACAAAATGTGCTGTTGTAGAACTGTTTATTAATGGCAAAAGTATTGGAAAAAGCAATGCTGTGGATTATAAGGCAGTATTTCATACGGTTTATGAAAGGGGAGAACTTGTTGCAGTTGTCTATGATCAGGATGGAATAGAGCAATCCAGAAGCAGTCTTTGTTCAGCGGTTGGAGATACGAAGATCCGTATTTGTCCGGAAAGTGAGCCGGAGATCGGAAAATTGCTTTATGTTCCGATTGATCTTGTTGGAGAAAACGGAGAAGTAGAGTGTAACAAAGATGAAAAGCTCTCTGTTGAAGTCACAGGCGGAAAACTTCTGGCATTTGGAAGTGCAAATCCAAAAACAGAAGAGAGTTTTTTGGATGGATCCTATACCAGTTATTATGGACGCACACTTGCGGTAGTACTCCCAACAGACAAGGAACTGCTCATTCGGGTAGAAGGGCAGAATCTTGGAGTTGCGGAATATAAATTCAGTCCAACCGAGAGCAAAGAGGATGACAAGAATCCGATTGGCAGATGAGAAGGTGAGAACAAAATGATGGAGAGAAAAACTTCTCGTCAGATCAATGCTATATGATTTAAAATTTTGCAAAAGTATCCGTTGTTTGTGACGGGTACTTTTTATTTTCAGGAAACTTTGCTGTTTAACTTATTG
>JAUNAE010000045.1:6910-16951 GCA_030527765.1 Eubacteriales bacterium | reverse complement strand
GATCAATGTCCACCGGATGCTCATTATCTTTCAGTTTTTCCAGAATACGCTCCACAAGAACCGCCGTCTTTCCGGATCCTGCCGCAGCACTGACAAGAATGCTGCTGTTTCTCAGATCAATGACTCTCTTCTGTTCCGGTGTCCACTGTACACTCATTCCTTCACCTCCTCTTCCATATGTTTCCAGATCTCCTCAGGATTCATTCCTGCCAGAGTTTTGTATTCATAGCCCGGAATCTTTCGGTCAAAACCGCAGGCACTCTTAAACGGACAATAAGTACATGCCATACTTTTCTTGTCCGCCTTCTGGTATGGAAGTGCTTCCACATTCCCATCGAAGATTTCTTTTCGAATGGACTGAATCTTTGTCTTCACATATCGGTTCAGAAGTGCAAACTGTTCCCTGGATGCCACGGAAGATTCTTTTTTGAAGCTTCCATTCTTATTCTTTCCATAAGGAATGGACGAGAGTGTCTGATCGATTGCCTGGGCAATCTCCTCATCCTCCTGTACAAGTCCGTTCATTTTGAGTTCTTTCAGAATTTTGTCCTCCGGCATCTGTTCCTCATGAATCGTTCCCTTAATGACCGGATCCTGCACATTGTAATAAAAAATTCCCGCAGGCTCGATCACCTTGTCCGGATGCTTTCGCTGTTCAATCTGAAGAGCTCCGTCCATATACACGAGAAGCTGCATCTGAATACCATAATAGGTCATGAGAAGATCGAATTTTGTTCCGCCGGTTTTGTAGTCAATGACCTTTACAAGAACCCGGTCATCCTCTTCCAGAACATCCAGTCGGTCAATTCGCCCTCCTCCGAACTTCACCTCAAAGCCTTCCGGTTCAAATTTTCCCTTTTTGAGCTGCTCACAGAGTGCCCAGACGGTGCGGTGAAGAAGTCTTCTCATTCGCTCAATCTGGTATTCCCTTCTCGGATTGCTTCGCAAAATCGTGTTGCCGTAGTCTGCCGCCTGCAGATCCAGACATTCATCCAGAATCTGATTTCTCTCTTCCTCTGAGATCGTCCTCCAGGAAAGTCCTCTTCTGGAAATCTCCTGAGCAAACTCTTCCAGCACTCCGTGAATCAGATTACCCATATCCATGCTCCGGAACTGGTACTCTACTCTCTCCGTAAGGCCAAGGCCATACTGCAGAAAATGTCCGTAGGCACAGGCAGCATATTTTTCCAGTCTTGTGGCACTGTAAGGAGAAATCTCTCCGTACAACGCCTTCGCAACACTCCGGCTGATCGGGTCGGAAGGTTTCCGAATGAAGGCTGCCTCCACAAGTTTTCGCACTTCTCCTTCGTAATCTTTCTGGGCAAGATAATAACTGTACAATTCGGCAAATACCGGATCTTCCCTCTCCCAGGCATGGGATTCCAGTCTTTTCAGAAATTCCTCCATTCCGTTCTCCGGAATTTCCAGTGTCTCCAGAGGATCTGGCGATGCCGTCTCCTCATATTCCACAAGTTTCGGGAACATGCCTTTCAGACTTGCGATGAGAGAAGCCGGCGTCAGCGCCTCTCCTTTGCTGTCGGATCTGGCGTACGAAAGAATCAGTTTCTCCCCGGGTTTTGTCAAATTCAAATAGAGATAGAATCTCTGCTGACTCATCAGTTCCTTCGCATCCGGAGCAAGTTCCACTCCTTCCTTTGCAAAGAACTCCCGGTCCATCTCACTCAAAATACCACCGGACTCTGTATTCTTCGGAATGTTTCCTTCATTTACTCCCAGGAAGAATAACACACGAATGTCCTTCAGACGGGTTCGCTCCATATCACCCACAAGAAGCTGGTCCTGTCCCGGAGGAATGAGTGCAACTTTTGCCTCCCGAAGTCCCGTCTCCAGAAGCTGTAGAAACTCCTGTCTCGTCACCTTCTCATCCCCGAGAATTTCCACCATTTTGTCCAGAAGTTCCATGACAATGCCGTAAATCTGGGCGTACTCTTTCTCCATGGCCTGATCTTGCCGGGCTTTAAAAATTTCCTCCTGCAGTTTCAGTTTTTCCTGCACGTGACACTGAAGTGTAAACAGGTAAAGGGCAGTACAATAATCCCGTATCGTATTTCCCGGTCTTGTGAAGGCCTCCGAAAATTCCTGCACTTCCTTCATAAATTTCTCCCGGATGGCATTGATGTCCGTCACCTGATCCGGAGAAATTCCCCGATACGTCCGCACCCAGGTCTCTTCCCAGCGTTTTCTCCCCCGGATTCCGAGAGCAAGAACATAATTTTCCAGAAGATCAATTTCATCTTCAGTAAGGTCTGACATACTGCATCTCAAATACCGTAAAACACTTTCATAGGAAAATCCCTGAATCACCATATCCACACCGGCTCTCAAAAATTCCACAAAGGGATTCATAAGCACCGTATGGGTCTCATCGATGAAAACCGGGATTCCGTCACGGCCAAACACCTGACGAATGACCGGTCCGTAAGACTCCAGATTTCCCGTGATTATCGCCATATCTCCATAGTGAAGACCTTTTGTCCGGACAATTCTCTGAATCTTTCTTGCCGCCTTCTCCACCTCTTCCCGTGGATTTCCTCCGCAGAAAATTTCCAGGTTGTCTGTCTCTTTTTCGTAAACAGCTTTTCGATAACGGAAGAGATGCTCCTCCAGAAACCGAAGGGCCGGTGCCTCACAGAAGCGGCTCTTCTCATCATGCTTCAGAAGGATCGGATCCAGCAGATCTTTGGACTCCTTCATCAGCCCCTGCATCATTCGCCGGCTCATGGAGAACAGCTGATAGGATTTGCCCTTCTGATAAAGATTCTCCCGGGAATCCATGGTCACTGTCACCTGTACAAGGCTCGTAAGGGCAAAAAGTTCCCGAAGCACCCGCATCTGAATTGGGGTAAATCCGGTAAAACCATCGAACAGTACCACGCTGCCTTTGATTTTTTCCGAAAAAGGCAGTGCCTTACTCAGAAGATCCATGATTTCTTCGCTGGTCATGTAGCTTCCGGAAAGATACTCCCGGAAGGCGTCATACAACGTGGAAATGTCCCGAAGTTTCATCTGCAGAAGTTCTTTTCCCTCTGCTCTCTCGATCATTTCCTTCAGCTCTTCTCCGGAAATATCATACTGGAGAAACTCGGAAATCAGAGATTTCACTTCATCCAGATATCCGGGCTTTCGAATCTGGCTTCCCAGATAAGGAAGCTCTTTTCTATGCTCCTGGGCAAGTTTCCGGATGACCATACTCTTGCCTGTATCCTGAAGAATCTGACGGGTATTTCCTCCCACTTCTTCCAGAACGTGAATAGCAAGTCTCTGAAAACTTAAGACATCAATATTCAGAATTCCTTTTCCCGGACTCATCTCCACCACCGTGCGCTGGGTCTGCATGGTAAACTGTTCCGGAACTACAATATAATAAAGCACATCCGGGTGACATGCTGCCTCCCGGATGATCTGTTCATATGCATAATAGGATTTTCCGGTACCGGATCCTCCAATGATAAATTGCAAAGCCATGGACTCTGGCCTCCATAATTATTTACATCTGCGGAGAAGTTCTTTGAGCTCTTCCACGGTGAACTGGTAATTGGTATTGCAGAAATGACAGTTCATCTCCACATCCTTGCCTTCCTGAATCAGCTCATTCAGATCTTTTCTTCCGATGCTGATCAGTGCTTTTTCTACTCTCTTCTTATCACAGTTGCAGTAGAATCTTGTTTCTGTCTTCTCATTGAATTCAATGTCAAAGCCCTCGAGAACTTTTTCCAGAAGGCTCTCTGCGGTATGTCCTTCCTCGAGAAGTGTTGTGACAGAACTGATCTTGCTGATGTTCTCCTCCAGCTTCTCGATGACGGAATCCTCTGCGAACGGCATGAGCTGAATGATGAATCCGCCTGCCTGACGAACGGTATTGTCCTTGTTCATAAGAACACCAAGACCGACTGCGGAAGGTACCTGCTCACTTGTTGCAAAATAATAGGTCAGATCCTCTGCGATCTCTCCGGTCTGAAGATCCACCTGTCCGCTGTACGGCTCTTTCAGTCCCATGTCCTTGATGACCTGAAGATATCCACGGCCGATGGCGCCGGACACATCCAGTTTGTGTTTGCTGTTGGCCGGAATCACAACATCCGGGTTCAGGGCATAGCCCTTCACATTTCCCTTGGAATCAGCAGTAACTGTCAGACCCTGTCCCGGGCCGTCTCCACGTACAATAAGAGTCAGAAGATCTTTCTCCCCTTTCATCATCGCTCCCATCATGGCGCCGCCTGTCAGAAGACGTCCGAGAGCCGCACTCATAACCGGGCTTGTGTTGTGATGCTGTCTTGCTGTCTCTACCATCTCTGTTGTCACTGCAGCAAAAGCACGAATCTGCTGATTTCCTGCCATTGCTCTTACAATATAATCACTCATTCTTATCTGATCCTTTCTCATCTATCTGCTTCTTCTTTTATTTCATAATTTCCCGCGCCACATAAGTCAGTCTTCCGCTGTCCTCCTTCGGTGCGTTTCTGGTGTAAGCGTCATACACTGCCACCACTTCCATTCCCGCTTCTTTCAGAAGTTCTGTCACCTTCTCCATGGAGTACGCTTTCTGATAATGCACTTCCTCAGTCTTCTCAAAAAGACCGTCTTCTCTTGGAAGGAACAAGGTCAGTGCATAAATGTTGATCCCGGTTTCCGGATCGTACTCGTTCTCCCAGATAAAGCTTCCTTCATCCCGATTCTCGGCAATGGTCTGATCTCCCAGCATGGTCTCATATTTGTAAACCGTGTTCATATCAAACACAAACAAACCGCCGGGATCCAGATAATTGTTCACAAGACGGAAGGTTGTGAGAAGGTCCTCTTCCTCCGTCAGATAATTCAGACTGTCACACACACTGACAACGGCTCTCACGGTTCCATAGAGTTCAAATTCCTCCATTCCCTGAAAAAGATAAAGAATCTCGTGTCCGGATTCATCCCGCTTCTCCATCGCTTCCGAAAGCATTTCCTCTGAATTGTCCACACCAATCATATCATAACCGGCACTTGCAAGCAATTCTGTGATCGTTCCGGTTCCACAGCCGAGATCCAGAACGAGACCGTCGCAAATGCCGAATTCTCCCAGAATCTCTGTGAGATACATGCTCCAGGCTTCATAATCGATGTTGTCCTGAAACATATCGTACACTTTGGCAAATTCTCCATAGGATTCTTCAAATGTTTCCATGCGTTCTCTCCTTTTGTATAATAGCAGACACTTGTCATCCACTTAGCTGCTCGCTTTTTTCATACAACAGACAAAAGGAAACTCCATAGGAGCTTCCTTTTGAATCGTTACATTTTATTGTTGCGAATAATCAATCACAAATTCCTGTTACTGCTCTTTCGGCATGAATGCTACATCGCCGGCCTCGCCGCCGTAGTAGAAATCTACGTCGTTCTGATCGTATACATCGATTCCGTTGGACTCGAAGCGATAAGTAACACCTGCACGATCAACCCAGTTGCCGTTGCCATCAATAGAAAGTACAAACGGTGCACCGTCGGAATTACGGTAAACAGTTCTTGTCTGATTGGTATCTGCCAGCTGCTCTGCAGTGTAGTTGTCAGATGTATCAGCTGCTGCAGTTCCGTCTCCTCCGGTTGTCTGCTCTCCGGTCTGTCCCTCTGCCGGTGCCGCCGGGCTGCTGAGTGTGGATCCACCCAGAATCTGGAAGCTGTCAAGAGATGTCTGAAGTTTTGCAAGAAGATCTGCATCATCTTGATATGCGGATGCAGTGATCTGGATATACTCTTCTGTATTTACATAGTACTTATTCAGGTTATAAACAACTCCGTCACTCTTCTCTGTATTCAGATAATGAACGGTGTATGTGATCACGTTTGTTCCGTTCACATCATTTACAGCATAGTTCTGAATCTCATAATCCACCGCCGACTCAAGACTGGATGCTTTCTCAAGGGAGTTTGCCATATCCTCGTTGTCCGGAATGACAACAGAGTTCAGATCCTCTCCGGATCCTCTGAGAATCAGGATCTTTCCGGCATCCGGTGCTTCAAAGCTGATCGTCTTCTGTTCATCGGTCTTAATAGACCATGTTGCATCCGGCATTTCCATGGAAATGGATTTGTCACTGGATGTATAAGTGGTCTCCTGAATATCCGGCGCAATGGTCGGAGTCGGTTCCGGTTCTTTGGTTGGTTCCGGAGTCGGTGTCTCAGCTACCACAACCTGCTCATCTGCATCATCGCCGCCAAAGCCACAGGCAGACAGCACTCCGGTCAAAGAAATGGCCAGTGTCAGAATTGCAAATAATTTCTTTCTTCTCATTATGAATCCTCCTGTATTCTAATCATGTTCCCCATGGTCTCAGGGCAACTATGAAAATTTGATCACAATCGCTCAATGTCTATTATACCCCGAACATGGTCTATCACACTACTTACTTTTTCATGAAGATACAGGCTATATTTTACAATTTTATTACAATTCTGTCAACTATTTGTTGTAAAATCTGTAACTCGTGGAAAGAGGATGCATATCTGAAACAAGACGTACATTCAAAAGCCGCTTCGCAGCTTATCTATGTTCGAACTGACTGTTATACAGATCTGCATAGAATCCGTTCGCCTTCATCAGTTCCTCATGATTTCCCTGTTCGATGATATCTCCGTCTTTCATTACAAGAATGAGATCTGCATCGCGGATGGTGGAGAGACGATGGGCAATGACGAAACTGGTTCGACCTTTCATCAGATTGTCCATTGCTTTCTGAATCTGTACCTCAGTTCTCGTATCTACCGAGGAGGTCGCCTCATCCAGAATAAGAATCCGGTTATCCGCGAGAATCGCTCTTGCGATGGTGAGGAGCTGTTTCTGACCCTGAGAAATATTACTGGTCTCCTCATCCAGCACCATCTCATATCCTCCCGGCTGCTGCATGATGTAGTTATGAATGTGCGCCGCTTTCGCTGCTGCAATCACTTCCTCATCGGTGGCGTCCAGACGTCCATAGCGAATGTTATCCATAATGGTTCCGGAGAACAGCCAGGTATCCTGAAGTACCATGCCAAACATCTCCCGAAGTTCCGAACGCTCAAAGTCCCGAATATCTTTTCCATCCACAAGGATGCTTCCCTGATTCACATCATAGAATCTCATCAACAGCTTCACCATGGTTGTCTTGCCGGCGCCGGTCGGTCCGACAATGGCGATCTTCTGACCATCCTTCACCTTTGCGGAAAAGTCATGAACAATGATTTTGTCCGGCTGGTATCCGAATTCCACATGAGAAAACTCTACATCTCCCTTCAGATTCTGAACGGACATGCCCTCTTTTGCAGTATCCTGTTCTTCCGGTTCCTCAAGAAACTCAAAAACACGTTCCGCTGCTGCCGCAGAAGACTGGAGAAGATTTGTCACCTGGGCAATCTGCTGAATCGGCTGAGTGAAGCTTCGAATATACTGGAAGAAAGACTGCACGTCACCAACCTGAATGGATTTCTTAACAACAAAGAAGCCTCCAAGGAGGGCAACCATCACATAACCGATATTTCCCACAAACTGCATAATCGGCATCATCATTCCTGAGAAAAACTGAGACTTCCATGCGGACTCATACAGTTTCTTATTGTCTTCTTCGAAAACTCTTACGACTTCTTCTTCCTTATTGAAGACACGGACAACCTGATGGCCTCCAAAATTCTCCTCAATCTGACCGTTGACTCTTCCAAGATACTTCTGCTGCTGTTGGAAATATTTCTGAGAATGTTTCATAACAAACTGAAGAATCATCATAGAAAGAGGCAGAATGAGAACCGCCGCCAACGTCATCCATACATTGATGCTGAGCATCATGACAAACACACCGATCAGTGTCGTCACCGATGTAATCAGCTGGGTCACACTCTGGTTCAGACTTTGCTGCAGCGTATCAATATCGTTTGTCACACGGGAGAGAATCTCTCCGTTTGTGCGGCTTTCATAATAATTCATAGGAAGCTTTTTGAATTTCTCGGAGATATCTTTTCTCAAATGATAGGTAACATCATTGGAAATCTCCGTCATTACAAAGCCCTGAATCAGAGAAAAGCATGCACTGACCACATACAGCCCCATGACTGTCATAAGAATGGTGCGGATCGCCGCAAAATCAATGGATCCTGTTCCGTTTACTTTTGCCACCAGACCATTGAACAGCTCTGTTGTCGCTTTACCGAGGATCTTCGGTCCGACAATGCTGAACACCGTACCTGCCATGGCAAACACAACCATGAGAAGTACTCTCCATTTGTAGCGGCTCATATAATTCAGAAGCTTTGACATTGCTCCCTTGAAATCCTTCGCCTTCTCTCCGGGGATTCGTCCGCCGTGAGGTCCCCGAGGCATTCTTTTTGGTTCATTACTCATGCCAGTTCCTCCTCTGAAAGCTGAGACATTGCAATCTGTCTGTACACATCACAACTCTTCATCAGTTCCTTGTGAGTTCCCATTCCGGCAATCTTTCCTTCGTCCAGAACAAGAATCCGATCTGCATTCAGAATGGTACTGATTCTCTGGGCAACAATGATGGTTGTCGCTTCTTTCGTATATTCTCTGAGCGCTTTTCTAAGGCGGGCATCCGTCTTGAAATCCAGAGCAGAAAAACTGTCATCGAAGATAAATATTTCCGGACTCTTTGCGATGGCACGGGCAATGGAAAGACGCTGTTTCTGGCCGCCGGATACATTGGATCCGCCCTGTGCAATCGGTGACTCATACCCTTCTGTCTTCGCCAGAATAAATTCTTCTGCCTGGGCAATTTTCGCTGCTTCTTCCATCTTTGTATTCGAAATGTCTCCTCCGGCATATCGAATGTTGGAGTCGATGGTTCCGGAGAAAAGAACTCCCTTCTGAGGCACATAGCCGATTTTGTCCCGAAGGTCCTTCTGAGTCATCTTTCTCACATCTACGCCATCCACCCGGACACTTCCGGATGTCACATCATAAAATCTCGGAATCAGGTTCACAAGAGTACTTTTTCCACTTCCGGTAGCACCGATAATTGCAACAGTTTCTCCCGAATTTGCTGTGAAAGAAATGTCAGAAAGAACGCTCTCCCCGGCATCCGGATAAGCAAATGTCACATGATCGAACTCTACTTTGCCCTTCTCTTCTGCCTTCTCGGAAATCTCCGGATCAAGAATTGTAGGTTCTGTAGTCAGCACTTCGTTGATTCGTTTGCTGGAAACATTGGCTCTCGGCAGCATAATTGCCAGCATAGAAATCATGAGAAATGCCATGATGATCTGCATTGCATACTGAATAAATGCCATAAGATTACCAACCTGCATGGTTCCCTGATCCACACCGTAAGCTCCGTTATAGATGATGAGAACGGAAATTCCATTCATAATCAGCATCATCACAGGGAGCATAAAAGTCATACAGCGATTGACGAAGAGGTTCGTTCTTGTGAGATCCAGATTGGCTTTCTCAAATCGCTCCTCCTCATGTTCTTCCCTGCTGAAGGCGCGAATGACAGGAATACCTGTCAGAATTTCTCTTGTAACAAGATTCAGGCGGTCAATCAGCACCTGAAGTTTTGTGAATTTCGGCATTGCCACGGTAAAGAGTACAATAATCAGAGCAAAAATCATGGCAATGGCCAGTCCCAAAATCCAGGTCATGGAAGCATCGGTCTGAAGAACTTTTATGACGCCTCCGATTCCAAGAATCGGTGCATAAAGAATGATACGGAACATCAGTGTTGTAACAAGCTGCACCTGCTGAACATCGTTCGTACACCGGGTAATCAGAGATGCCGTCGAAAACTTGTGATACTCCCGACTGGAAAAGCTCATGACTTTCTGATATACCGCACTTCTGAGGTCATGTCCGAAGGTTGCTGCGACTCTCGCAGACAAAAAGGTTACGGAAACCGCCGCCAGCATAATGAGAAATGCGAGAAGCAGCATGCGAAGACCTGCATTCAGAATGTATCTCATCTGCAGAGATCCCAGATCTTCTCCCATAGCCTCATACTCAGAAGAAACGAAGGCGATGCTGCTCTGACTCATAATCGAGTCCGGCATAGCTTTCAT
>JAUNAE010000045.1:0-6900 GCA_030527765.1 Eubacteriales bacterium | reverse complement strand
GCTCTTTCATCTGCTCAACCATAGTCAGAATCGCTTCCTTTGGCATGGCAGACAGCATCGTCAATGCCTGAGATGCATCACTGACTCCCATTCCTTCCAGTATCTTGTTTCCCTGCTCCGATTCTCCGGACAGCATGGTCAGAATGAGCATCGGGAACTGGAGATTCTCATTCAGTTCCTCCCTCTCTGTCTCAGAGATTCCTTTCTGCAGCACAAGGTTCTCACCCTCTTCTGTGTAAAATGAAAGGACTCTTTCTCCGGTCTCTTCCTCCATAAACATCGTCAGCTGTTCCATTGTAGACTTGCGGATCTTTTCCGGAACACCATCTTCAATACCTCTCTGCTGAACACCTACGTTGATAATTTTGGAGGTGTAATCCGGCAGTGAGAGATCTCCATAGGCCTGAAGAAACAGCAGGGCAATAATCAATACGATAAAGCCTGCGGATTTCTTCAGGTATTTCATCAATTTAATCACAGGAATGCTCCTTTCCCCCTACAGGGTCGTCCGGGCAGGATTCTCCCGGTATCTTATCAATATTCTTCAGAATTCGTTCAAGATACTCCCGAACTTTGCAAAGTTCCTCCGGATCAAAGCCAAGAAAAATTTCTTTTTCCATCTCTTCCATGGAGTCCTTCAAAGAATTCATAAGTGTCGTTCCCTGCTCTGTCAGAAGTACGTGAATCTTTCGCTGATCCTGCTGATCCCTTTCCCGGATCACAAGACCTGCTTTTTCCAGACGCTGTACACTGACATTCACGGTCGGTGGAGTGTTGTGCAAAACCTCTGCAAGTCTCTTCTGGGAAATTCCCTCTTCCCTGGAGATTGCAATCAAAACCGGGAGCTGTCTCGGCTGAATTCCCAGTTCGTTCAGTCTCTGCATGCACTTCCAGCCAAAATTTTTGCTGACCTTCATCAGCATCACCTGCAGGCAAGTGTCTACATCAAATGTTTCATTGTAAATTGTTCTCACCTCCACAATTCGCTGGACTAATTATTAGTCAGGCTAATATTAACGCGAATCAAAATAGAATGCAAGCCCTTTTGCTGTCAAAAAGAGAAGGTTCACTGCCTCGCAGCGAACCTTCTCCAATGACTTGTACGATATTAAATTTTTATTTGCCGGTTAAATATCTCCCTGCCTCTGGAAAGGTTTGAACCACTCTGCCTTGAATCCTTCTCTAAGATCCGGAGGAAGTTCCCCCATGACATCCTCTGCAGATTCCTCAAATGATCTTCCGGGCACCAGCATATCTCTTATAAATGCGATCCCCCAAATAACTAAGATGATAAACACTACAAAATTAACTCCCATAGTATTCCTTCCTTTCTATTGGCTTTTACGCACCTTTTTTTGTTATTTGTATCATAACACACTTCCGCGGAATTGTCTATATATCTAAAAACAATTTTGTTTTTTATTTGAGTATTTTTTTAGTTTTTTATTATTTTCGCACTCTTTCGCTTTGTAGTGGCTTTAATTCACACTGTTAAATCAACAAAGCAAGTCCCCACTCACCACTTAATGCTCTACACATTTGAAGCGGTGGACTTACTTGATTCAGTTAAACCAGGAAGCTATCTATCACATAAAAATCCCCGGGAAAGTTCATCTCCCGGGGATTCACATATCAGATAAACTGATTCTGAGAAGCATCGTATTCATAATCAATCGATGCCATCTTTTCAATTAATTCGTGCTTCTGAATTCCTCTGCAAGTACAAAGTGCTTCCAGAGAGTCATAATAATCCCGAAGCTGGGTGTTCACATAGCTGAGCAGTATCATTGGGTCCTTTGGTATCATACGTTCCTTCCTTATAAAGCAGGAGCATTCTTGATTGAGCAATGACGGTTATTACTCATCACTCGAAGAAGCGGAAGTTTTTTCCACTGAAATAAAGAATTCGCCATCCTGTGTGTCTAGAATTAGTTTGTCACCCTCATGGACACTACCGGACAGAATCTTCCTTGCAGCCAGTGTTTCCACATACTTCTGCAGATAACGTTTCAGAGGACGGGCACCGTATACCGGATCGTAGCCCTCATCTGCAACCTGTTCCTTCGCTCTGTCGGTCAGTTCCAGAGATAATTCCTGATCAGCAAGCCTTACATTCAGCTCTTTGACCATCAGGTCTACTATCCTACCAATATTCGATTTTGTCAATGGTTTGAACAGAATTACTTCATCCAGACGATTCAAAAACTCCGGACGGAAATGTGCTCTCAGATCCTTCATGACATTCTCCTGAGCATCTTTGCGAATGCTTCCATCCGCCTCGATACCATCCAGAAGATATGGAGATCCAATGTTTGAAGTCATAATAAGAATCGTATTTTTGAAATCAACCGTTCTGCCCTGGGAATCCGTGATACGTCCATCATCCAGCACCTGAAGAAGCACATTGAACACATCCGGATGTGCTTTCTCAATCTCATCAAAAAGAACAACGCTGTATGGTTTCCGGCGAACAGCCTCTGTCAGCTGTCCTCCCTCTTCATAGCCTACGTATCCCGGAGGCGCTCCGATCAGTCGAGATACAGAATACTTCTCCATATATTCGCTCATATCGATACGGACCATGTTGTTTTCATCATCAAAAAGCGCCTGTGCCAGTGTCTTCGCAAGTTCTGTCTTGCCGACACCGGTCGGTCCGAGAAACAGGAAGGATCCAATCGGTTTGGAAGGATCCTTGATTCCGGCCTTGGATCTCAGAATCGCATCCGTCACAAGACGAACGCCTTCTTCCTGTCCAATGACTTTCTCATGAAGCTGATCCTCCAGATGAAGAAGCTTAGTTCTCTCACCTTCCGTCAGACGAGCCACCGGAATTCCCGTCCAGCGGGAGATAATTCTTGCAATCTCGTCATCCGTCACGGCTTCATGAACAAGGCTTCTGTCTTCTTTACGGACTTTCTCCTCTTCCATCTCCAGTTGCTGTGCAAGTTTTGGAAGTTCTCCATACTGGAGTTCTGCAGCCTTCTCAAGATTGTATTCCTGCTTTGCAATCTGAATCTGTTTATTCACATCCTCCATCTGCTCACGAAGCTTCTGAAGTCTTTCTACAGAGTGTTTCTCATTATCCCACTGAGCTTTCTGAGTATTGAAAGCATCTCTCGCTTCTGCAAGTTCTTTCTGAAGATTTGCCAGACGTTCTTTGCTGAGATTATCCGTCTCCTTCTTCAGAGCAGATTCCTCAATCTCCATCTGCATAATCTTACGGCGCTGCTCATCAAGTTCTGTCGGCATAGAATCCAGTTCTGTCTTAATCAGCGCACAAGCCTCATCCACAAGATCGATGGCCTTATCCGGCAGGAAACGATCGGAAATATATCGATGAGAAAGAGTCGCAGCTGCCACAAGGGCACTGTCTGTAATCTTCACTCCATGGTACACTTCATAACGTTCCTTCAAACCTCGAAGAATGGAAATGGTATCTTCCACACTTGGCTCATCCACCTGTACCGGCTGGAAACGACGCTCCAGTGCGGCATCTTTCTCAATGTACTGACGGTACTCATCCAGCGTAGTGGCACCAATACAATGAAGTTCTCCTCTTGCCAGCATAGGTTTCAGCATATTGCCTGCATCCATAGCTCCGTCGGTCTTGCCGGCACCAACAATGAGATGCAGCTCATCAATGAAGAGAATAATATTACCTTCACTCTTCTTCACTTCTTCAAGAACCGCCTTCAGACGTTCCTCAAATTCTCCTCTGTACTTCGCTCCGGCAACCAATGCACCCATATCCAGGGAAAAAATCTTCTTGTCCTTCAGACCTTCCGGGACATCTCCCTTCACAATTCGCTGGGCAAGTCCCTCGACTGCTGCGGTCTTACCAACACCCGGCTCTCCAATAAGAACCGGATTGTTCTTTGTCTTACGGGAAAGAATTCGAATGACATTCCGAATCTCCGCATCCCTGCCGATAACCGGATCCAGTTTCTGATTTCTTGCCTTCTCCACCAGATCCTGACCATATTTTGCCAGTGTATCATACGTTGCTTCCGGGTTATCACTTACTACCCGCTGATTTCCACGCACTGTGGACAAGGCCTGCAGAAAACGTTCTCTGGTAATACCGAATTCTTTGAACAATTTTCCAATGCTTGGGCTCTGATTCTTAATCAATGACAGGAACAGATGCTCCACGGAGACATACTCATCTCCCATTGCCTTCGCTTCATCCTCTGCCTGGATCAATGTCTTGTTCAGATACTGTCCAAAACGCAGATCGCCTCCGGAAACCTTCACCCTCGCTTCCAGAGCCTTCTTAACTGACTGAATAAAATACTCTTTATCAATTTCCATCTTCTCAATTAACTTGAGAATCAGGCTGTCGTCCTGCATCAAAAGAGCATAAAGTAAATGCTCCTGTTCAATCTCCTGATTGCCGTACTCATACGCAATCTTTTCCAGATTTTGGACCGCCTGAATGGAATTCTGTGTGAATTTGCTGATATTCATAGGCTTTCCTCCTGTTCTATTAGAACTATAACACTTGTTCTACAGAAAAGATATCACAGGTTGTTAGCACTGTCAAGAGGTGAGTGCTAATTTTTGTTTGGGGACGGTGCTAATGGCCCGAGAAGCGCCCAATGGCGGAATATTTTTAACCAATGGGCGCACCCCCGGCCCATAGCACCGTCCCTGATTACCATGATTCTTCCCATCCGATGTGCAGCTTATTCTCCTCGAATGTAATCGGAAGCCATACATATCTTGAATCAAACAAATCTTCTGAATTCCAACGATCGCCGTAATAGATCCATTGTCCTTCTTTGGATTGGAAAATGCAGGTACTTTGCGTATCAAATGTCATGGATGCACCTTTTCCGACACATGGATTTCCATCGTTCTCCCAATCACCGAAAATCGAATCTGCCGACCAGATACGTGCCTGATTTGATAACCATCCGGTAGTGCTTGAGGACATCAGATAATATCGACCTTCATGCTTTGCAAGTACGGGAGCTTCCCTCATGGAACCAGGAAACAGTCGAATATAATCTTCTTTATATACAGCTTCTTCCGGATCTGCGGACAAATTCAAGTATGTATCATCCAATTTTGAAATATACAAGGTTTTGTTGTTCTCGCTCGTATATACAACGTATGCGGTTCCGTCCGTTTCCTGAAAAAGATTGATGTCTCTTGACTCTCCCTTCGATCCCGGAAAGCAGTCAATTTGTCCTTTTGGACAATGACTTAATCGCATTCGCTTCACAAATTGAAATGGACCATATGGCGAATCACTGACTGCGATTCCCGCCATCCCCACATCATAATTGTAGGAATTCTTCTCGGTAGCATCATCACTGTGAAACCAGATCACATACTTTTTTGTCTTCTCATTATAAAGCATTTTGGGACGTTCCATTACAGTAGCAGAATTAATACACTCAAATACAGCATCCTTCTCTTCCACAGACAATTTCCCATATAGATTCTGAAAATATGCGTCTTCCTCTAACTGCTGCCGTTCATTGATGGAACGAAGAACATCTCCTTCAAACTTCCAGGACATCAAATCTTCTGAACTGTACACTGCCACATTATTTCCCAGATGTCCACTTGTCTTATTCTCTCCAATCCAGACATACTTTTCTGTCTTTCCTCCGTTCCCATCAGGAACCGGCATCCACTGAACCTGTCCACCGTGTGCCTGAATCACATTGCCATCCGTATCCAGCCATTGTGCTCCGGGAAAAATACGATCGAAATCCTTTGTCATCACTTTCTCCTGATTCTTATGGAGAAATTTAGGTCCTTGAAACAGCTCTGAAAACAGACGAATAAACGGATACGGACCAATTATTGCGAATGTCATAATCAGCAGAAAGACTGCCGCAAATACCACCGTCGCTGTTTTGTTTTTAAGAATCAATTTTTTCACGCATGTCTCCTTCATTTTGCATCCTATACCAGTAAATCAATCAAATTTGATTTTGTAAAAAGTTAGAATATCATAGGTGCTGCCGAAAATACAGCCGCCCCGCCAAGTCCAAATCCATAGAGCACCCATTTCACATTCCCCTGGCGTGGCAATTCCCAGGCAATTCCCTGCAGTGCCAGCCCAATCCCATATGGAATCAATGCCGGACTGCTCCAACTTGATAATATGGTGAAACAGGCTGTTATCCAGATCATGAAACGTCCCAGTCCGCACAATGCACTTCCCGCTTTCCATTTCTGTAAAACAAAAACCATGAGCACACCGCCAATCAAAGCTCCAATGCATGCAACATTCAAATAATCATCTCCAAAGGCGTAAATATATACCGCAGGAAGTGCCAAGAGCGATGCAAAGACAATCACTGTTTTTCCAAATACATTCGTAATATCAAAAAGTGTAAATCCTGTTCCAAAAATAGAAATTGCCAGTCCTGCAACCAGCAGCATAAGTGTCACTGACGGACTAAAATTCATTCCACACCAGCCAGCGGCAAACAACAGTACATACACAACTCCCCATCCTGCTGTTTTTCTACCTAAATGGTTCTGCAACATTATACGTTCCTTTCTTTTTAAATCTGCATCATTCGTAACATTGGGATCTTCCCGGCAACAAATAAATGTTCCGCAAATCATTCTTGAACATAAATTGCTTATCTTCGTTCAGACCATCTCATAATACCGTATTTCTGAGAATTCTTCAGCACTATTTTTTCACATTTGGGGTGGCATATCTTCATCTCAGAGTTCGGCAGAAGAAAGTTGCTTCGCAACTGCTGAACTCGTGCGCGAATCTTCTTACGAGATTTGCGATTCAACTTTCGTAAGCGCCGGTATTTTGAGCACAAAAAAGCACCCATTGGCTCAATATTATGAACCAAAGGGCGCTCCTCGTGCCATGATGCTAGGGTCAAAAGTCAATCGGTGACAAACCATAACATCTTG
>JAUNAE010000435.1 GCA_030527765.1 Eubacteriales bacterium | reverse complement strand
TGCTTGGTATGCACCTTAACGGTTCCCGCTGCCATGCCCAAATCTTCTCCGATCTCTTCGGAGGACTTTCCCTCTGCCAAATGCAGCAGCACCTCCAGCTCCTTTCGGGTAAATTCGCCGCTGTTTGCAAAGCCGATTTCCACCTTCGGCGTTTCCTCTGGGTAGATATGTTCACCTGCCATCGTTCTGTCCATCACATCAAGCAGTGCCTGCTCGGATACATTCTTGTACCAGAAGCTGTCTGCTTTAGCTTCCTTTGCTTTTTTAATAAAGCGGTATTCCGGTGCAGAAGTAACGATGATCACCTTCACCTTCGGATGATGTGCCTTGATCTGCGCCACAGCCTCCAATCCGCTGGAATTATGTGCCGTGCAGACATCCATCAGCACCAGATCCACATTGTGGCTGCAGCGCATATCCGCATTGGCAGCATCATCTAAAGTACCTGCCAAGCAGTAACGGTCAGAAGCTAAATTGATATAAGCCGCAAACAGCTCCTGCACCATGCGCTCATCATCAACGATTAGTACGTTATACATGGTAAAGAAGTTCCTCCTCTCTGTTTGGAATAGTAACGGTCAGTGCAAAGTATGGAAAGCTCTGTATCTTCATCTGACCGCCAGATTTTTCGATACGGGTACGCAGGGACGAAAGTCCGCCGCCCTCTCGGATTTCTTCGGTGGGCGAAGTTCCATTGTTTGTAATCACCGCAGTGAGATAGCCAATCTGCGACCTGATTTTCACAGTAACCTCATCGCCGCTTGCATGACGCCTTGTGTTTGTGACACATTCTCTTACCGCAGAGGCAAGAAGAAGGACACTCTGGGTTCGTTTCGGGATTTCTCCCTCTATCTTGACTGTGACGCCGATTTCCTTTGCTACCTGAATGATGGCTTCCATAGGCTCGGAAACCTCGTCATCGTTATTCATTTCCTTTTTCAAGATTCTCGTCACATCACGCAGAGCAGATACGATAGAGGCTTTCTGCTGAAGCACATCTTCTTCTGATAGGAAACGCCCTAGCTTTTGCAGGCACATTCCAACCTGACCGTGAATGTGCATTTTTAAGGTCAGCAGTTCTTCCTCACGGGTGATGGCAACCACATTGTCGGAAATGATACGGATATTAGCAAGCATCTCCTTGTAGGTTTCGTTCTTGCTTTCCAGTTCCTTTTTTCGATCAGTCAGCTCTGTCACATCAAAGGCGACCACCTGTGTATAAGAGGTTTCTGCCTTAACTGCACTCGCCTGAAACAGCCATGCTGTTTTATCCGGAAGGCAGATAACTTTTTCCGTTTTGAAATCAGCCCCATCCAAGGCACTTGTTAAGTCTGAAAGCTGCTGCAGGTCACTCCCTGTCAGCTCAAATATAAGACGATCCATCTGATGATTGCAGAGGACAGGCAAGCCCGATGCGTTGAAAAAGCAAATTCCGGCAGGGAGATGGTCAAAGGCTTCTTTGATAGAGCTTCTTGACAGAGTCCTACTCATACACGCTCACCCCCATTCTCCATATCGTACCTCAGTACCCACTCATTTTCTTCTTCATTTGATGCCCGAAATCCTATATTTGTCAGAGCATTCAGCGGTTCGATACAAACAAGATTCATACGAAGTGAAATGGTGTGACTGTTTTCCTGCAAAGTCACAAACAGCTCACTGGCACTGTGCATTGCCGTTTCTATGGCGGCTTCAAATAAATCATAGAGCCTTGTAGCATTTTCAAATGTCATCGGACTGGACAGTGTCAGTACGACATTGGTGGTAATGCCAAGCAATTCCATACTTTTCAGCGACTCACGGATACAGTAGATCAGATCGCTGCTGTCAATTAAGTCATTGCCCTCATGGATGAATAACAGGTTGTTTCTGCGTTTGATATAGGCTACCAACACAGCCGCCTCTCCAGTCAGTCTGCGGATTTCCTTCTCATCCGGGGAACGCTCGATGCGATCCGTCAGTTTTGATAGAGCCTGTACTTTATCTGCGGTATCGTTTTGCATGATGTTATACAGGCGATTTTTCTCCACAAGCATCTGTCGTCTGCGTGTGGTTTGATACACTTCCTGCGATACGGAATACTGTTCCTCCAGCTCGCTTGCAACGTCCTCTAATTCCTCATTGACTTTTAAAAGCCTGGAAATATCCTCATTCCAAACGGCACATCCGTGTTTGATTGGATAGACAGAAATACGCTCTCCATTTTCTATGACAGAGCCTTCTTGCATGGCCTCTGACAATACAGCGGCATCCAACACAGGTGCAGTATCGGACGCATAGACAACTGTGCCTTTCTGATCCATGATTTGTGTCGGAAGCGAAGATGCTTTCAGCAGGTCCGGATAGTTGGAATTGGAGCGAATCAAACCTGCTCTGATTGAAAGCTCAAAGGCAACAACCGTCAGAAAACTCATAGTCACCGTAAGATCTGGTGTGAGTTTAGCGTGTCCTGTAAGATAAAAGGCATTATAAATCAGTCCGATACTCAAAGGAATCAACGGATAGACGATTCTCTTTTTCGCACCGGGCAAACGGCATTTGCACAGCATACGGTAAAATATCATGAACGTGCATCCTAAGAACCACGCAAATATCACATAAAACAGAAAACCGCGACTATAATCAAAATCAGTATGTATCATCCCATTGTCCGGGAAATTAAATACCAGCTCATGAAGATCGTTTGTCAAAACGAAAGCTGAAAGAATCGCCGATATTCCATAGACTATATGCAATCGTTTAGGGAGCGTAAAGCGATCATTTTCTCCGATAAATCGAATCGCCATCAGTGCCGCCACTGGATAGAAGATCATAGGAATGTAATACAGATACCAAAGCCATCTGCTCACGTCTGTGTACTGTGCAACGGCATAATATTTGAGTGCTCGCAGTATAATCCAGAAAGTGAGATAACCTGCCATTGCAATCAAGTGTCTGCGGATGCCTTTTTGAATTAGCCGTGTGCGGACAGAGTGCATCCAGCCAGTCAGTAGAATCACATGGATTGCCGCCTGAAGCCAGCCGGACTGCAATCCAATTCTCGCATTGATGTCCTCGTTATAGATATTCAAAAGAAGAGCAATCACAGATAATAGGACAAAAACAGCCGTTATGCGATTCTGCCTCCTATTTACCTTGCTCAC
>JAUNAE010000434.1 GCA_030527765.1 Eubacteriales bacterium | reverse complement strand
GGAAACCCGCGTAAAATCAAGCTTTTTTCGAGAGCAAGCACACGGTTTCGACATGCGGTGAATCCTGGCATCGCATTAACATTCGCTCACGGATTAAGAGGGTATATGGTTTCCCCACCCTTACCTTCCAAAAAGACGCGAAAATAATCCTTTTTTCCTATTCGGTACTCCTTGTTCTTGATTCCCTGATTCATTTTTCTGCGAAGAAGACTCTTGATAGCCTGCCAGCCAGATAGAATCATAGTCTCCGGGGCTCAGTTCTGTCGTGAGAAGGAGCTCATCAATTTTGCTTTCGCTTTCGACCTGTGTAACGACCTTTCCGTTCACTGCAATCAATAGTACCGTCCCTGGACGACCAAGTTCGTGTCCATTTTGATCCAGTACATAGAGGATATCGCCTTTACTGACCCTGCCACGCTGCAGCTCACCGGAAAAAACCTCCCGCATCGTGTCAATTTTTGTACCGCCAATCACCCGAACCAGCACAGAAGCATCCTTCAGAGAACGAACCGGTGACGGTTTTGCTTCCTTTTTTTCTACTACTTTCCTCTGAATATTCTTAAATTCCACCCACTGAAAACACTGCAGCAGAAGCGGCAATTTTTTCCCAAAAGGATCCTCTTCGGAGACACTCTGATAGGCCAATGTTATCTTCATTTTTCCGTATCGAGTTTCATCATATAACCCTTCCAGGTTTTCAAATATTGCCGATAAAGCCATGAAAATACAGCAGGAAAATTCATCTGCCAGATTGATCTGGAAACTTTTTTCCGTCAAAGAACCATCTGCCTTAATCAAGCTGCGCCCGACCTCACCAGCTAGCTGCAGTCGACCGTTTGGATCCAGCGTGGCGGCAATCTGATCGATTGTCTTTCCGTCTGTCGAAATAAGATATCCACTCTTCCGTAGCTCGTTAAAACATTCCATATGAATATTCATAAGTTCCTCAATCAAATCCGGATGTGCTGCTTTCATTCGATTATTCATTAACATCCAATTCTCAATAATATCCATGATTAACATCAGGCTCCTTTCTTGCCAGACTTGCATTTTTAAATGCTTCATCTTCCGTAACTTCTCTAATTATTTTCAGTTGTTTCGGAAGAACGATCTCTTCATTCTCGCTGCTTAACTCAATTTCTACAATTGCCTGGTCCTTCCAGAAAGGAAAAACATCAATTTCATAATATCTGTTCGCCTCTGTAAGGCAATAACGAGTTTTACGAACAGGATGCATAAAGGGATCTGCATTCATCAGACAGGCCAGATATTCATCCTTGGTCAGGCGTTTTTCGATCTCTACCCGCTTAAGGTCATTTATTTTCCGTTTCGTTGTTTTGTAATAGACATAATGTCCGTCTATTCCACGTTGACGAACTCGAACTTCCTCATTAATATTGGCAGCCAGATATGTCTGGATAATCTCGATACGCTGACAATTCGGAAGACTTTCCAACCAGGTGATATCCGGGAATTCAATCAGATACTTTCTTTCGATTTCGAGCGGTTCGGGAATCCCCAGAAATGCAGATATTTCTGCAATAAGGCACTTCATTTTCGTCTGAAAATCTGTGGAATTATCAATCACTCGCAGGTGTGGATGTCCCGTCCATGCTGCAATTAGCTTATCGTCAAGTTCCGCCGCCTGTTCCGGTGTTTCGGTTCTTGCTGCATTATTTGCAAGGGTATAGGCATCCAAGGCCCCCTTCGCCGCGGTTGTCAAATGAAATACTGCATCATACTTATCTCGCATCTCCACTTCATTACATCCCAGTGAACGAATCACAGAAGAAAATTCCAGATCAGACATGTATGCTTTATTGTCAAGCAATCCTCGATCACAGATGACGAGAATCCGGTCATTCTCCATGGAGCGTGCCGCCTGCATGAATATCTCCTCTTTTTTCATCTGAAGGAGCATCTGACACTTCTGATACTCTTCGTTGCTTCCGCAGGTCCAGGGAGCAACTCCGCCGCCAATCAGTTCAGTTGCTGTTTCCGGAATGAACAGTACGGTATATCCTTTTTCTGTAAAAAAATTCTGGATCCAACTCATAGCTGTTGTTTTCCCTGCACAGGGTCCTCCAGTGATCACAATTTTTGTAATTTCCTGTGCCTTTCGTTCTTCACTCATCGTCAATAATTCCTCCAGTGAAATCTGATATAAAACAGATAGTTTCCTGAGTACATTTAATGTGGGCTTTGTTTTTCCGTTTTCCCATTTGGAAACTGCTTTATTGGTAACACCAACCTGATCTGCAACTTCCTGTTGAGTAAGTCCGGCACGACATCTAAAACCATATAATTGATTGCCGAATGGATAATCATTCATCTGAATTCCCCCTCTCCTTACAGATTTATTATACAGAGTTTCCAAGTTAAAAACAATTATATCATTGTCGCTTAAAGGTAGATGTTCGCTATCGGTTAGCAGTTGCACGAAATCTATTTTTCCTCGATTCTCTTTCGCTCTTTTTCCATCTCGTTTTGTAGTTCATCAACAGTCGGCAGTGTTAGCTGATACTTGGATGCAAACACTTGCTTAGCATCATTCAAAACAGAACACCTGGCAATTGCTTCATTTTTCTGCGAACACAAAACTATTCCCAAGATCGGATTATCATCCTCATAACGCATCAGTTTTTGACGTGCCACAAAACAAAAGCCACGACCAAGCTCTACAATAATTCTCCAAAAAATTTATCCGAACTAAATGTAAATTCCAGAATTCAAATGTGTTTCTCACGTTCAATCTTTCGTACTTTTCTCGGATCCATCGGTTTCTCAGCATCCTCTGGAATCAGCCACATTGGTCCTTTTTGAATCACACCGGGAATTCTAAAAATAAGGTGTATCTAATTCTCAATAATGTAAAATCCGCGGACAAGCTTTAACCGGCTAAAAAGTCGGCGCACAAGCAGTTGTCCGCGGATCATATAACACCCTTTGTTAATCTGTTTGAGCAGACACATATATTTTCACTTAAAACGCAGGTTCATATCTTCTCAATATGCCCGAAAACCCGCTTAAACTGGGCTTTTCTTGCTCAAAAGCACGACGGTTTCGACGTCATTCCGTTTGGACAAGTAATTATAATAGTCATTGCTCTTATATTCTATAATTAATTTTTTCAGCCTCACTCAA
>JAUNAE010000433.1 GCA_030527765.1 Eubacteriales bacterium | reverse complement strand
AAAGCTGAAGAATTATTATGAATTGTGAGGTGGCGATCATGAAGAAAAAACTGTTTGATCAGGAAACAGTCCTTCCGGATGTAGTAGAAAACAGGATCGACGAGACACTGGCTTTGATCCGGATGCAAAATAAAGAGCATGTAAAGAGCGGCAATATCAGAAAAATGCATTATAGAAGAAAAATGGCAGCGATGATTGCAGTAGCAATGCTGGGGATTGGCGGAACGGCAGTTGCTGCCGGGGTGTATTTTCATTGGGGCCGAAGTATAGAACAGGGAATGCAGGCTACGGATGAACAAAAACAGAAGCTGGAAGATGAGCAGATGGTAGAAACATACGAAGAAGATGTAGATTACAGTAGTCTTGCAGTGACGCAGAATGGCGTGACGGTCACCCCGACGATGGCTATCGCAGACGAGAATTATGCTAGGGTTATATTTACTGTTTCCGGATACCAGGCGCCGAATCATATGCAGCCGGGATTTGTAGTGCAGAATGCGTATTTTGTAGATCAGGAAGAAAAGCAGCCGAACCAATACGCCATGTTTTATGACGGTACGATCATGGATGATGAGGGCAGAAGCCTATATGACGATGGATCTCCCATGGAATTGGATGAGAATGGACAGGTGATCTCTCGCTGGGTGGATGATCAGGGAAATATGGAATACTTTATTGTTCTCAGCAGAAATGATTTAAGCGGCACGATGATCGGGCAGACATTGCATGTAGAACTGCAAAATCTCGGATACTATGAAGATAAGTTGGGAACGGTCACAACGGAAGTGGAAGGAAACTGGAACTTTGATCTGAATCTGCCCCAAAAGAGTGCCTCAACAGCCTTAACCGTGGGACAAACCGTGCATTGCGGCAAGTATAGTTTTGTTTTGGATGAAATTGTCGTTTCACCTATTTCTACAAAATTAAATTATACGGTGGAAAAAGGAACGGAACCGATAGACCGCGAAAGACTGTATGAGGAACATCCGAGATTCTGGGGATACGTGTTGCAGGATGGTTCACGGATCATATGCTATGGCGGCGGAGGTTCGATTGGCGTTTCGGATGAGAGAAGCACAGATTTTACAGAGAAAGCGGGGCATCGCCGTATTGTGGATGCGGATCAGATTGCAAAGGTACTTCTTCACACAACGGACGGTGACGTGTTGGAGCTTGATGTAAAAAGAAGTTAAATTGTGGCAGGAGGCGCGAACGATATGAAGAAGCGAATGGTAAAAGGGATTGCGGTCTGTATGAGTGTCATGATGGGCATGACCGGATGCGGCGGTAATACGAAGAAAGAGACCGCCACGCTAAAAGCAGAAACAGATGTGGTTCCTGCAAAAAATGACAATGTAGATTTTTTCCCTAAGTCATATTCTGAGCAGATTGGAAAGGTGAACTTTGATTGTGCTTTGGAGATTCCGGAGAATTTTGATGCCTTGAACTTCCATATGCCAAAAGTGAATGGATATTCCTTTATGGACAATGAAAAAATATATCAGACCTATGTGGAAGGAAAAGAAATTAAGGAAGAATATCACAATTCGGAAGATGCAGCTGCAGATTATGAAAATGCAGGAGATTTCTACATATTGAGTGATGACACAGAGATCGGTATTACAGGAACTTTACACTATTATAGATCAGCCGTCACGGCTTATTGGAATGCAAGTAGGGAAGACGAGAACGGAGCTCCAAAGGATACGTTCCATTTCGGAAGTGCAGAAGATTGTATTTCCGATTTGAAAAGCAGGTTAATAGAAGTGGGCTGTCCGGTGGAACAGTATCAGTTTGACTGGTTTTCCACAAGTGGGGAGGAACATGCATCTCTGGAATCACAGCTGGTCGAAACACAGATGCTGGACAGTCAAAAAAGAAAGCAGGATGGCTGGAGTGAAGCAGATGACAGCTATGATATCTATGCCTGGCAGATGTATGAAGCGTTACCTGTATTTCCGCTCCTATTGACACAGAGCAAACGATATATCGGAGATACCTATAAAAAAGCGCCGCTGGGTGCGGTATATACAGCACAGGGGGCATTGAGCATTTCGTTGACATATCCACCGTTTGCGTTTGAGAAGACGAATGAAATCGTACCATTTTTATCCTTTGAGGATATCGCAGATGTGGTTGTTCAGAAATATGAGGAACTGTTGGAGGATGAAGATATCGTGCATACCGTAATGTCTGCAAAACTGTTTTTGCGGACGTATTACGATGAGAGCCAGAGAATTGAGGCGGAACCGGTCTGGTATTTTCAGGTATCGGACGGTACCAATACGGAGCCACTCTTAATTCAGGCAATTTCCGGAGAGGAAATTCCTTTGATCAATTAAGTATGGTATGAAAGGGGAGAACACCGAAAAATGTTTTTGCGGTATTTGCGTGTGGATTTTCAGAGAATGATCAAAAGTCCCCGGACGATCATAGGGATACTTGGAGTGGCGCTGATGATGTTTTTTTCTCTGGAAAGCGGTCTGTTTGAAAAGGGCTTTGGAAATGGGGATGTGATTTTTACCTATTTAGATGCGACCAACCGATCCGGTTATGTCATTGCCTATTCCTTTTGCGCATTGCCATTTGCAGCCGTTTACCCGGAAGACTGGGAACACAAGTATATTCGATATGGAGTCATCCGAGGGGACCTGAAAGCGTTTGTTCTAGCGAAAGCAGCAGTGATCTATATGAGCGCGGTGCTTACGATGGTGGCTGGAAGCATGATGTTTCTATTGATCTGTCGAACCCAGGTCCCCTGGGTAAATCCGGAGAACAGTGTCAGCTTTGAGCTGTTTTTGGCTGGGAATTATCGTCAGCTGTTGGAGAACGGACACATTTTTTTATATTGCATTCTTTATGCACTTCATTTGGGATTGTTTGCAGGCGTGCTGGCCAATATGGCTGCATTTTGTTCGGTGATCGTTTCCAATACAGTATTGACCCTGATCTTTCCGGTATTGGCGTGGCGTGTACTTGAGCTTATCTACATAAAAGGAATCAACCTCAATGGCATATTCATAGTAACCGGAAAAATATTGGGGGCAGATTTGCAGAATCTGCTGCTGGCGATTGCTGTTTCAGTTTTCCTTTCATTGCTGTCGGCATTGGGCTGTTACTGCATTCTAAAACGAAAAATGTGAGGTG
>JAUNAE010000432.1 GCA_030527765.1 Eubacteriales bacterium | reverse complement strand
CGTGAACATGTGGACCTTTGTAATGTAATTCAGGGCTTTTGACGTCGAAGTAGTAATCCCTGCCGTCCATCCAGAATCCGATATTGAAAATATAATCGCCTACTCCGTAATATTCTAGTTCATCTGTAAAGTCTTTCTCGCAGCTGCCTTGATCTACTGAGTAGGTACTGCCATTGTTGAGCCAATCCAGTTCGCCAGTTTCTTCGTTCTTTTTTGCAAGGTAGATGAAGAATCTATCCGTACCATCTACAGGATCCCATTTTGCGACAGTGCCATCCCATCTCAAATGGTTCCCATTTAACAAATCCTTATAACTCTTAGCCGTCACAATACAAGTATCGCTGTGAAGACCATCCGTTGTTCTGACGGTAATCGTCGCACTTTCGCCATCTTTCGCACTCTCACTAACTGTAACCTTTCCATCCATCTGAATGCTTATATTCGGATTTGATGATGTCCACTCATAATCGGCGAAGGCTCTTTCCGGCTCAAAGGACACTTTTAAGTTCTCGGATTTGCCAATTTCCACATTCAATTTAGAGTGGTTCAGTTTGATCTTTGTTACTGGAATCTTGTCCTGCCAGATAGCATAGAGGGTGATATTCGTCGTCAAGGTAATACTGGACTCTTCGATAGCATCTCCTGTTGCCGTGTATCCCCAGCCTTTGAACTGCTTGCCTGTTGGAGCGGTAAATGTGCAGTCAGGAAGTTCAAAATATCCGGATATGCTACCGCTTTGCTTCATAGTTCCGCTGCCACCATTGGCATCAAAGTTGACAAGGTACTTGTTCGATACATTGAGATATGGACCATTCTCATCGAAATAGTAGTCCTTGCCGTTCATCCAGTATCCAGCATTGAATGTGTACTTGCCTGCACCATAGTGTTCAAATTCTCTTGTAAAATCCTTCTGGCTAGTTCCCTGATCAACAGAATAGGTGCTGCCGTTGTTCAGCCAGTCCAGCTCAGTGCTTCCTTCCTTTTCCTTTGCGAGATAGATAAAGTACCTATCTACTCCATCTACAGGATCCCATTTAGCAACAGATCCATCCCATCTCATATTTTGAGGCACAGGCTGATCTCCATCAGCAAAGGCTATTCCTGTCATCATAGGAATCATGGTAATGGCCAGAGCCAGTGACAGAAATATGGTTAGTATCTTGCTTCGTCTTCCGCGTTTCATGGTGTCGTTCCCCCTTTCATTAGTGTGAATTTTATGTCTTTTTTATCTTTTTGTAGGTGAATTATATCATACAATCCAATAGGAATATATAAAAAAACGCCGGTTTTCCGGCGTTTTTCATCATTTCATCCAATATGGCATTTTCGGTTCCCTGCCCTGGGGTAGCGGAACTTCAACATCGCTTCGCTCACTGCCATAAAGCTTGCGATGATAGTTCATGATTTTATCCAGCGATGTACCTGACGGATCGTAAAGCATGGCCTGCCAAGCCATCCCACAAGTCGCCATTCTGTAAACAGGTTCGAATCCATTTCGCTTATAAAAAGCAATTCTTCTGCTTCTGATATGGTTTTCCTCTGGGTCACCGCCCGGAATCACTTCTTCTGATTCCAAAACCATTGCTCGACCTTGCGCCTTAAGCCTTTGCAAAATCTCCGCACCAAGGCCACTGCTGCGTCGCTTCGCCGTCACGCCTAGATAGTCCAACAGCACTAGCGGAATTCCCGGTGCCATCCACAAAGTGGCATATCCCAAGAGCTCATCCCCATCTACGAGTCCCCAGATCTCATATCGTCCTTCTGCCATCAACTTTCTAATGTCTTCCAAAGGCTTACATTCCTGAGGCGCAAAGGCTTCCAAAAGCTCTTTTTCGTACCAGTTCTGGATTTCATTTTCTGCTAGCTGTCGGAATTTCATATAATTAGTTTCCTTTACATCCTGACTTGTTTGTTCCGCATGAATGACTGCCACAGTTATGTCCTTCACCATGTCCATGGTGAGAACACATTTCATTTGGGTTATAGTCTAACTTACCTTCTAGATATGCAGCTACAGCATCATCTGCATTGCCTTGAACTCCACCGTATAGTTTAATTCCAGCCTGTGCCAACGCATTCTGAGCACCGCCACCTATACCGCCACAAATTAGGACATCTACCTTGCCTTCAAATAAAAAACCTGCTAGCGCGCCATGTCCTTGACCATTAGTGTCTACAATACTTGAATTAATTACTTTATTATCTTCTACATCATATACTTTAAACTGTTCTGTGTGTCCAAAATGCTGAAAAATATTTCCATCGCTATATGTTACTGCAATCCTCATCATATTCGTTCCTTTCCTTAAGTCACTAAAGGTGTTACTTATGTGCTCCGATTCGCAACATCTTTTTTTGCCGCAGTTGCTTGTTCCTCCACATAAATAATAATTCCCTCCAGTTATCATCAATGGTTTTCCGTTCACAAGACATTCTGCAATTTTCTCTCTTGCTGATTCATATATTTCAGTTACAGTTGTCTTCGAAATTCCCATTTGAGCTGCACATTTCACATGAGTCTTCTTTTCCAAATCCACTAGACGAATTACTTCGTATTCATCTACTGTTAAAGTAATTGTCTCCTTAGAAACAATTCCATTTGGAAAGAATCCATCATATTCTGGCTCTGCACATACACGTCTGCATTTTACAGGTCTTGCCATAGTTGCCTCCTATTATTATCATTTCCGTCATATGACGATAACATTATATATCTACAATTTCTAAATTTCAAGTACAGTTTCCGACCATAGTCGATAATTTTGTTTTTTAATTGAGGACAACGTTCGCGCTTTGCGCTCTCTCCTCCCTTCGCTTCGCTCAGTTCGCTGTCCTATTTTCATAGCCGCTCGCTTCGCTTGCGGTGAAAATAGGCTCGGGACTTTCTCACCCGCTCCGCGGGTTCGAGTTTCTTATCTTCTTCAAAAAACAACAAAGACCACCTTTGGGTGGTCTGGTTGTTTTTTGGCGGAGGACGACGTGTATAATCAGTCATTGAATCCGTTGAAATTTCAATGTTTATCTTTAGTTATGCTTTTTGAATTTTGGGTCAAAAAAATTAGTGACCAAAAACAAAGGTTGTAATTAAAAAATCTTGGCTCTGTAAAAAATGTTGGGGTGGTGGCTACTTTAAGTAAGTCAGCGCCTCTT
>JAUNAE010000044.1 GCA_030527765.1 Eubacteriales bacterium | reverse complement strand
TGTAGCGAACCAATGGGCGCTCCTCGTGCCATAAGCACCGTCCCCACAATCAATATGTAACGAAACTTCTTGTTCCACTTTGTGCACTACGGAATTCATATCCATTCTGAATGCGATATACCTGTACACGGACATAATACTTTGTCTTTGCTTTCAGATTTTTCACTGTACAGCTGTTTTTCTTATATCCTTTTATATTCACAGTTGTAGCATCCTTGAAACTTGGATCGGTGGAATACTGCAAATAATATCCTGTGGCCTTTCCGTTAACGGACCAGCTGAATCCTGCACGGTTTCCTGTAAGAGGTTTGTACACAGACATTCCGGGCTTTCTGAGTCTGCAGGTAATTCGTCCCGTATCTGAATACGCGCTCTTGTCTGTCAGACCAAAGGCGCGGACAGTGTAATAATAGATGACACCATTATTGTTATTTACTGTCTCATCTACGTACTCCACATTCTTTGATCCTGAAATATTTGCGATATTTTGCCAGGAACCACCTTCGGTTTTTCTGTAAACAACGTATCTTGCAGCTCCATAAGATTCTGACCACCGTATATAAATGCCTGTTGGACGGTTAGTGCTTGCCAGAAACTTCGGAATGCTTAAATACTGAATCGACAATCCTACCCGGTCTATGGAGTATTCCTCCGTATTTACATTCGAAGCACGCACACGATACTGGTAAGTAGTGCCGCTGGCAACCGTCTTATCAATGTACGTAGTCTGATTTGTATTGGAAATCGTTGCCAGGTACTGCCATTTCGTCCACGGATCTTCACTGGTCTTTCGGTAAATCGTATACTTCTCAGCTCCGGAAGCTTTGCTCCAGCGCACCTGTACACCACCTGCCACGTTGGTCAGAGAAGTGATATCTGTCTTCAGGGAATCATTTTCTCTCTGATTATGGAAATAAAAAACAGAGATTCCATCCGCTCTGCCGCTGACCGCTGCCATGGATGCCATAAGATTCATTCGCACATCCACCGTCACAAGAGCTGTGTTTTTGCTGAGATCCAGCGTTTTCAGTCGATTTTCACTGCAGTCCAGATAGGTCAGACTCCGGCAGTACTGAAGATTCAGAGAAGTGATGGAGTTCTTTTGGCAAGACAGAATGCTGAGACTTCTCTGCTCTTTCAAATCCAGACCGGTCAGATGATTCTGATTCACTGTCAAAGATGTCAGACCGGTCAACCTGCTGACATCCAGACTGTTTAGAGAGTTCGATGAACAATTCAATGTCAAAAGATTGGAAAGCTTTGACACGTTTAAATAGGTAAGGGAATTGGATTCACAGCTGAACCACTTCAAATTCGGAGTATCCTGCATGGAAAGACTTCGAAGCTGATTTTCATTGCAGTTCAGAAGAACCAGATTCCGGTCCCCTTTAAGATTCAGAGAAGTCAGGCTGTTCCTCTGGCAGTGAACCCGCTCCAGAGCCGGATGATTGCTGAGATCCAGACTCGTAAGAGCATTTTTGCTGCAGTTCAGGTAGACAAGCTTCGGAAATACGGACAAATCCAATTCTTTAAAATTGTTGTAGCTCACGTCCAGCCAGGTAACGTTGGGAAAATTCTCCAATCCTTCCAGAGAAGTAATGGTTCTGCCGTAATCCAGAGAAGAAAGATGCAGTGCCGTAACCGCCTCCCTCTCTTCCAGGCTGAGGTAGCCATCTTCATCACTGTCAAATCCCGTGACCACTCTGCGCACACTCGAATCCGGAAAAATCGATGCGATAATTCTTATTTTTGAATCATCCTCTTCCGGTTTCTCCTCGGATTCCCCTTCGGTTTCTCCTTCTCCTACTTCCTCTGCACCTCCGGATAAGAGTGCATCTTCTGTTTCGGCAGTTTCTGAAGCAGCACTCCCTGCTGCCATATCACCTGCTCCACCTTCCGATGATGCGGGATCTGTCGGAAGAAGCAGATTCTCCCCGGTTTCCTGACCTGCATCGGATTCGTTTCCGCTCTCAGAGGGATTCTCTGTTATGAGCAGATTGTCCGAAGTCGATTCTGAAAGTTCAATATTTTCATTTTCCTGTGAAAATGTCTCTCCAAAAAACGGATCCGTTTCTGTTGAAACATCGTATGTATCGCTTCCATCTGTTAAAAGTTCCGCATTAGCAGCCAATGGATTGCCCAAAACAAGACAGCCGGTCAGCAGCCATATCAGAGTTTTTTTCATCAGAGTCTCCTCTCTATATGAAACAATCTTTTCCATTAATCGAGTTATTTCCCCAATCATAGCCCATTTTCGACAAAAAAACAACCAAAGAAAAAGCAGCAATCAGAGTGCATCACACTCCAATTGCTGCATATATTCTAACCTATCTTAACGAATTCTCAGTCTCCGTATCCGTTTGGATTGTTGGACTGCCATCTCCATGCATCCTGGCACATATCTTCCAGGTTCTTCTCTGCTCTCCATCCAAGTTCTTTTGCTGCCTTTTCCGGATCAGAATAGCATGCTGCCACATCTCCCGGTCTTCTAGGATCAATGACATAAGGAAGTTCTTTGCCGCAGGCTTTCTCAAAAGCGTGTACAATGTCCAGAACGCTGTATCCAACGCCGGTTCCGAGATTGTAGATACCGACACCGCCCTGATTCATTGCCTTAATGGCAGCTACATGACCTTTTGCCAGATCGACAACATGGATGTAATCTCTGACACCGGTTCCGTCCGGAGTATCATAATCATTGCCGAATACGTGAACCTTCTCCAGCTTGCCGGAAGCTACCTGAGCCACATACGGAAGCAGGTTGTTCGGAATACCCTTCGGATCCTCTCCAATCAGACCGCTCTTATGAGCTCCAATCGGGTTGAAATAACGAAGAAGCATGACGTTCCACTCATTATCGCTCTTCCAAAGGTCTGTCAGAATACGCTCCTGCATGGATTTGGTTGCACCATAAGGATTGGTTGTCTCCCCAAGCGGGCACTCTTCTGTAATCGGAATAATTGCCGGATCTCCGTATACGGTTGCAGAAGAAGAGAACACAATCTTCTTGCATCCGTGTTCTCTCATAACATCGCAGAGAACCAGGGTAGATCCGATATTGTTGTAATAATATTCGATTGGTTTGCGGGTGGACTCACCAACTGCCTTGTAACCGGCAAAATGGATTACTGCATCAATGCTCTCTGCTTCAAACAGACGAGTCAGTGCTTCTCTGTCCTGAACATCCAGGTTGTAGAATTTCGGACGTTTTCCGGAAATAGTCTCGATGCGATCAACAACGAGTTCCTTGGAATTGTAAAGATTATCTGCGATTACAACATCGTATCCTGCCTCCAGAAGTTCTACGCAGGTGTGGCTTCCAATAAATCCGGTTCCTCCAGTAACAAGAATGGTCATATCCATGTCCCCCTCTGATAATATTATGTAAATTCAGTTCCTACTTTTTTTGCAAATAATTCTAAAGAATCTCTCTTTAAAAATAAGTCTTTATCGTTACTCTTTTCTTTCAATTTCCTTCTATATCATGTATGATAAAAGCAAGTTTTTCAATGAATTTCCGTTTCAATTATATGCACTTTTGTTGCATCTATGGAAAGGAGTCTCCTTTATGTCAGATATCTACAAAGTCAGTGACAAAGTCCACGCCAAATCCATGGTCTCTCTTTCTGTATATAATGTCGGCCGTCAAAAATGTACTCCTCTGTATCAATGGGGTCCCGGCGTGCGAGATCACTATCTCATTCACTATGTGATTTCCGGCCATGGAACATATACCGTCGGTGCTGTCACCTATTCCCTTGCCCCTGGAGATCTGTTTCTTGTTTTTCCAAACACCATTGTGAAATATCAGGCAGATCCCAAAGATCCCTGGGAATACCAGTGGGTAGGGTTTGCCGGATCTGATGCGGCAGCGATTATCGAGTCCACGGATTTCACTCCGGAGCATCCGGTATTATCCAATCTTTCCTGCCGCTTTGAACTCTTGGAACAGATGCAGAAAATTCATTCTGCTTTTGGCAATACGTTCTGCGACGCTGTGCGAATGACCGGAGAACTTTATCTGGCTCTGGGACTTCTGCTTCAGAATTCTTCCCACAGTCTTCTCCCGGACAATGCAGATCTTAGAAATGTGCGTCAGAGCATTGCCTACATGGAGTCTCACTATTCTTATAATATTTCCATCGACGACGTTGCTGCATATGCGGGCATCAGCCGAAGTACCCTCTACCGGCAATTTATGAAATATCTCCGGATCTCCCCGAAGGAATATCTGGATGATTTTCGTATTCGGAGAGCATGCCTGCTTCTTCAGGACACGGATCTGTCCGTCTCCTCCATCGCAGCCTCCATCGGCATCCAGAACAGCTTGTACTTTTCCCGTACCTTCCGAAAGCATCTGGGCGTCGCCCCGGTGGAATTCCGAAAACGTATGAAGAAGAGCAACTAGAGTGAACAAACTACATTACCGATTGAATTTTACCGAATCAAGCAAGAAACGAAGCGGATTGCGAATATCCGTTTGACCATTTTAAGATGCAGCCTCAAGGGAAGCACCGAAGTTTGCAATCTATTTTACCTACTCATGAGCATTCAAGGTACAAGTTCAATGAATTCCATCTCGAAGATAGTTCAGGAACTGCATGCCAAGTTCCTTCTTCTCACTGCCCTGGGCGAATCCGAGAATAGCTTCCGTTTCTTTGTACAACTCATGCTTTTCCACTTCGGCATATTCTGTGATTCGAATTCCAACAGGCACAGGCTCTTCCATCTGCTCCGGATCCGGCAGCTTGAAAGAGCCTCGCTCTTCACTTGCCAAAGCATCCTCTTTGGTCACGGAAGGTCCGAAATAGTTGGAATCCTCCCTCTGTTTCTGCTGCTCTTCTTTCAAGACCGCCAGATCTATATAGAAAAGATCCTCGGAAACTTCCGAAAGTTCCTCTTCTGTCAGAACATCTCTAAGGTCCGAAATCATTGCCAGGGATGTCAGATAATTGAAATTCCAGGCATCCGCCACCAGAATATCCAGTTCTTTTCGTTCTTCCTCCACCGTAATCTGATCGGATGCAGCCCTGTCAAAATCGGAAAGTGTACTTCCGGGCTGCAGTGACAGAGACAAGTTCAAAACCGTTTTTTCCTGCTCTGAAATCTCGGCAAAATTCCGGAACTCTTCGGTCATCTGCTCCTCCACACCTTCTCCGGCTCCTGTATTCACAAAATACGCCTCATAAGCAGTCACCTGCTGCCCATTGTTCATCGATGTCGCAGAATATACTCCAATTCCAATTACACCCACTACAGCAAGTGCCGGAATCTTATAATAAGTCCAAAGCCAGGATATCTTTTCCCGTCGGCTCATTTCATTCCATGTATCCTTGAACTTTTTCTCCATAATTCATTTCTCCTCATACTTCATCAGGATTGTACTTTTCCTACCATTGTACCACACTCGACGCTATCTGTTTCACCTGCATGTGAAATTCCACTCTCAGGGCATACTTGCTTCCTCTTCTCTTTCACCCCTGCACAAACTCCAGCTCTCAGGGCAAATTTGACTTCCCTGCTCCACTATGCTACGATGATTCCATGTCGTGCTCTGCGAGAGACTTGCCGCAGAACGTATATTATTACAGTAAAGGAGAGACCTCTATGACTCAGCTTCAAGAAAAATACGAAACCCTCAAAGATTATCTCCGCTCCCTGGAACGAGTAGCAATTGCCTTCTCCAGTGGTGTGGATTCTACATTTCTCCTGAAAACAGCCGTTGACACTCTGGGTGCAGATAATGTAATCGCCGTGACTGCCTCCTCCTGCTCCTTCCCGGAGAGAGAACTTTCCGAATCCAAAGCATTCTGCCAGAAACATGGAATTCGTCAGTTTGTAACCGAATCCGAGGAACTGGATATTGAAGGCTTCCGTCACAACCCAACCAACCGCTGCTATCTCTGCAAGCACGAGCTCTTCGAAAAAATCCTCAAAATTGCAGAAGAAAATGGCATGAAAGCTGTCGCAGAAGGATCCAACATGGATGACAACGGTGACTATCGTCCTGGACTTCAGGCAGTTGCAGAACTCGGCGTCAAGAGTCCTCTTCGCTATGCAGAACTTTATAAGGAAGAAATCCGTGAACTTTCCAAAGAAATGGACCTTCCAACCTGGGACAAACCTTCTTTTGCATGTCTTTCTTCCCGCTTTGTATATGGAGAGCAAATTTCCGAAGAAAAACTGCATATGGTTGACAAAGCAGAGCAGCTTCTTCTGGATCTCGGCTTCAAACAGGTTCGTGTTCGAATTCACGGAACCATCGCCAGAATCGAAGTCAATCCGACAGAAATTCCAAAACTGGTGGATCCGGAGAATTCTGCCCGAATTACCAGCTATTTCAAATCCCTTGGTTTCTCCTATGTCACCATGGATCTGCAGGGCTACCGCACAGGAAGCATGAACGAAACCCTGAATTTGAACGCAGACAAATAGTCCACCCTCAAAATTCTTTAAAAAATCCCGAGCTTCGGCGGATCTTGCCGGCTGCTCGGGATTTTTTGTGCGCATCGAATGATTTTATTATTTAACAATAGGAGGTGAACGTGTTGCTTTCGTAACTGTAAGGGTACTGAACAGTCACGCTTTTATTATTTTACAGCTTCAAATGCCTCTTCCAGATCTGCGATGATGTCATCGATATGCTCTGTACCAATGGAGAGACGGATGGTGTTTCTCTTGATTCCCTGATCTGCGAGTTCCTGCTCGTTGCACTCAGAATGAGTGGTAGAAGCCGGATGAATAACAAGGGATTTCACATCTGCAACGTTTGCAAGCAGAGAGAACAGTTTCAGGTTGTCGATCCAGTCTTTTGCGTGTCTCTCATCACCTTTCAGATCGAAGGTAAAGATAGATCCGCCGCCTTCCGGAAGATATTTCTTGTAAAGTTCCTGCTGTACCGGATCCTCGGATACGGACGGATGGCTGATGAATTCAACTTCCGGTTTGCTCTTCAGATACTCAACAACTTTCTTGGTGTTCTCAACCTGACGCTCTACACGAAGGGAAAGTGTCTCAAGTCCCTGCAGGAAGATCCAGCTGTGGAATGGAGAAAGAGTTGCACCTGTATCACGAAGAAGGATTGCACGAATGTAAGTAACAAATGCAGCTGCTCCAACGTTCTTTGCGAAGCTTACACCATGGTAAGACTCGTTTGGCTCAACCAGCCATGGCCATTTGTCAGACTGTGTCCAGTCGAATTTTCCACCGTCGATGATGACACCACCGATGGTTGTTCCATGTCCACCGATGAACTTGGTTGCAGAATGAACAACGATATCTGCACCGTACTCGATCGGACGAATCAGGTATGGAGTTCCGAAGGTGTTATCGATGATCAGCGGAAGTCCATGTTTGTGTGCCAGATCTGCCCATGCTTTGATGTCTACTACTTCGCTGTTCGGGTTACCAAGGGACTCAATGTAAAGTGCTTTGGTGTTCTCTTTGATGGCTGCCTCAACTTCTTCATAGTTGAATGGATCTACGAAAGTTGTGGTTACACCGAAGTCTACAAATGTATGTGCCAGGTAGTTGTAAGTACCACCGTAAATGTTCTTTGCAGATACAATGTGATCTCCTGCATGTGCTACTGCCTGGAATGCATATGTCACTGCAGCTGCTCCGGATCCAACTGCCAGAGCTGCAACACCGCCCTCAAGAGCGTTGATTCTCTGCTCGAAGATGTCCTCAGTCGGGTTGGTCAGACGTCCGTAAATGTTACCTGCATCCTGCAGTGCGAATCTTGCTGCTGCATGATCACTGTTTCTAAATACGAAAGAAGATGTCTGGTAGATCGGAACGGCTCTTGCATCGGTAACCGGGTCCGGCTGCTCCTGTCCTACATGAAGTGCAAGTGTCTCAAATTTTAAATTTCTCTCTTTTAATTCGCTCATTTTAAATGTCCTCCGCTTTCTTATAATGTAGTAACGATTCAGAAGGCTTACATGGAAATAAACACGTTCTTTATTTCTACCACATGTGCATTTCCATGGAAGCAGCCATGTTGGCTTCTCTGAATCATTACTTTTTTTATTTATTTTCTGTGTTTGTTTTGATGATGTAACTATATCACAGGGGTTGGTATTTGTATAATCCATAAAACTAATGCCTGGCTATAGCGTCAGACTATAGCCAGGCACTGTTATCTCTGTCAAAACCCATTAATATTACAGATGAACGTGATGATTCCCTCTTTCCACTCTGCGTGAATTTTTCCCCGGTATTGCCTGCAGATGCTCTCTGCCATAGACAATCCGATGCCATATCCTTTCTGATTCTGGTGAGAAGTATCTTCCCGGTAAAAGCGGTCGAAAAACCGGTGATAATCTACGTTTCCACCATCTTTATAGGAATTGGATACCGCCAGAATCATTCCCTTTCCACGTTTCCCTTTGGAAAGACTTACATGAATCTGTCCATCCTCATCACAATACTTCAGTGCGTTATCCGTCAGAATGGAAGTCAGCTGCCGCAGATCACTCTCACTGATCTTGACTGCGACCTCTTCCTCCAGATGAATCGAGAGTTCTTTGTTATTCTGCTTCGCCACGGACAAAAACGGTTCTACTGTAGTCTTTACCGTTTTGGTGACATCCACCGTTTTGCAGTCCAGACTCTCTTCTCTCTCAGCAGACCGGGTAATCATCACCAGATTCTGAATCAGCCCGTTCATATGCTCTACCTGCCGCAGAGTCGACTGCGTCCACTCCGTCTCTCCTCCGGTCATCTCCATAATTTCTGTATTCGCCCGAATCACAGCAAGGGGTGTTTTCAGCTCATGACTGGCATTGGTAATAAACTCCTTCTGTCTTGCAGCTGTTTCCAGTTCAGAACGTATTGCCCTCTTCGAGAACAGCCATACCACAGCCGCTGTCACCAAAAGACCAATTCCACAGATCAGCATTGTGTATTGAATTACTTTTTCCCGAATTTGCATCTGAATAGAACTATTAACAAAGGCCACTATCACCCTGCCATCCTCCAGGGTGCCTACTTTGAAATAAAAGTTGCCTATACTTCCGATATCAAAATAACTGTCCAGCGCACGTTTGGCATAACTCTCTGCATCTTCCCTGGAAAGAAAATTCACATGTTCCAGATTCACTGTCTCTATAGCACTGTCATCCCCTGCCTCTTTTCCCAAAATCACACTGAAATATCGCATGCCGTAATTCAGCTGATCGATTCTGGAATGCTCTTCCTCTCCCAGGTCATCCTCACTGCGGATCGGCAGTTCCCCTTCATTGGAGACAAGAAGATCCAGTATTTCTAGCATTTGTGCTCGTATCGCCCGACTATATGCCACATTGACCATAGTTCCCGTGATAAGCATGACCAACATAAAAGACAGAGTTGAAATCATGATAAATCGTTTTCGAAGTCGTTTCGCCCGTTCCGAATCCATCCTATCATCCTTGTGTAATGAACTCATTGGTCAATTCACTACACATTTTCCTTTCTTGACTATTTTATAATCAACCGGCCAGCAAACAATAGCTTCCGCCCCTCTTTCCTTCAATGAATGCGCTGGATGCTACAGATGCCAGTTTTGCTTTTAAGTAAGACACGTACAGCCAGACCGTATCCGACTGGGCATCCGGCTCTTCTTTCCAGACATGCTCCAGAAGATACTCTGTACTGAGTTCTTTTCCCTGATGACGAATAAAGGTCTGCATGAGCTCATACTCCTTAATAGAAAGACTCACTGAATTCTCAGCAGATAATTCAAAGCTCGTTGCACTTAAAACGAAATCCCCAAAAGCCAGATCCCGGTCGCCATACTCACTTCTTCTCCTGGTCATTGACCGGATCCTTGCAAGAAGTTCCTTCATAGCAAATGGTTTCGGCAAATAATCATCTGCGCCTGCGTCCAATCCTGCTACACGATCATCAATCTCTGTCTTTGCAGTCAACAGAAGAACCGGTGTCACAAGACCACTCTCTCTTAATTCCCGGAGAACCTCCAATCCATCTTTTTTTGGCATCATAATATCCAAAATGATGCCGTCATAACTTTGCTGCCGGATATGCTCCATCGCTTCTTCACCGTCGTATACGGAATCCACCTCATAATTCTGACTGAGCAGTACTGCACTGACAGCCCGGTTAAGATCCACAGTATCCTCTGCAATCAATAACTTCATTCTTCTTCTCCCTCATCAAAAATCATCTGTTTAATCGCCTGCATGGAAATATCCGTGGATGCAAGAGTATTTGCACACCGCTTCAGTTCTGCTACGATCAGATCCTCATTGCCTCGAATTTTTTTCTTGTATTTCAAATGATGTTCCAGAGCAGCCCAGGTGTCCATGGAAATCGTACGAAGCTGAATTTCCACATAATGCCGGCCGTCAACCAGAAGAATCATATGATAACTCCGGTAACCATTCGGTTTCACATGACGAATGTAATCCTTCTCCTCAATAACCTCGACCCCTTCGATCTCCTTGAGATAATCTCGAATCACATAGATATCATCCAAAAAGGTGCATACAATGCGAAATCCAATGGCATCATGAATTTTTTGAAGAGCGGACTCCGTCGTTTCCGGAAGTCCCTTTCTCCGGCACTTCTCTCTCATGCTGTCCTCTGCTTTAATTCTTGACAGACAGTGTTCCACCGGATCCAGCCCGTATGTTTTTTTCATAGAGGAACGCAGTTCATCAATTTTTGTTTGTATTCGAATTCTGATCTTTTCAAGTTCCGGAAACTGATCTCCGTAAATACTTTCCTGTCCCATACTGTCCATTCCTTTACATAATGCTTTTTTTGTTATTATAACATGTGAATGTGAACAAAAAATGTTCTGAAAAGATCGCATCTCACAGAAACACTACGTAACAACAAAAAGGCTGCATGGAAACCCAAGATTTCCATACAGCCTTTTTTATTTGTATATAATTCTACAAAATTCTATCATCAAACGATCGTTTGAACACAGACTGCTCCGTTACTTGCGTTCATGAGCAATTAACATAGCGGACCGCCAATGTCCACTTCTCTTCCCATCAGATCTCCAGAGCCAGTTCCATCATCTTGCGGAAAGTCGTCTGTCTCTCTTCTGCGGAAATTGCTTCCTCGCGGAACATATGATCAGAAATGGTCAGAATACCAAGTGCTTTTTTGCCTGCTCTTGCAGCATTCATAAAGAGACCTGCGCACTCCATCTCAGCACAGAGAACGCCCATCTTTCTCCAGGACTCCGGAACGGTCGGATCATCACTGTAGAATGCATCATGAGAAACAACGTTTCCTACGTGAACCGGAGTTCCCTGCTCTTTTGCAACTTCAACAGCTCTGGAAAGAAGCTCGAAGCTGGAGATCGGTGCAAAAGTTCCCGGCAGATTGAACTGTGCGCCATAATTGGAATCTGTGCATGCAGCCTGTGCAAGAACGATATCCATTACATTGATGTCATCCTGCAGAGCTCCGGCAGATCCGATACGGATGATCTCATCTACCTCATAGAAGTTGTACAGCTCGTAGCTGTAGATTCCGATGGATGGCATTCCCATACCGCTTCCCATAACAGATACCGGTTTGCCCTTGTAGGTTCCGGTGTATCCAAGCATGCCTCGGATGGTGTTGAAGCATACCGGATTCTCAAGATAATTCTCAGCGATGAACTGTGCACGAAGAGGATCTCCCGGCATCAGAACTTTCTTTGCGATATCTCCGAGTTTTGCAGTAATGTGTGGTGTTGGAATTGACATATGTATTACCTTCCTTTCAATTTTTTTATTATTTCAGCACTTCCGGCAAGAAACTTGTTCCGTCAATGCCGCCTTCCAGATCAAACACATCCAGTACCGTAGCCGCAATGTCTGCGAAAGTCGGTCGGGTTTTCAGATCCACACCGGCTTTGATCGGTGCACCGTACATGAGCATCGGTGTATATTCTCTGGAATGATCGGTACTCTGTACGAATCCCGGATCACATCCATGGTCAGCAGTGATGATCAGCACGTCATCCTCTTTCATTTTTTCCATGAACTCACCCAGCTGTCTGTCAAAAACAGTCGCTGCATTTGCATAACCATCCACGTTGTTTCGATGTCCATAAAGCATATCGAAATCAACCAGGTTTACAAAACACAGACCTGTGAAATCCTGATCCATGATCTCAAGAGTCTTGTTCATACCATCCTCGTTGTTCACGATAGATGTTGTCTGCTGCACATTTTTGCCGGCAAAAATATCATAGATTTTTCCAACGCCGATGGTATCCAGACCTGCCTCAACAAGGCGGTCCAGCATCGTTGTCTTCGGCGGCAGAAGAGAATAATCATGGCGATGTGGTGTACGGGTAAAGTTGTCCGCCTTATCACCAACAAACGGTCTTGCGATGACACGGCCTACACCATGTTTGCCCTTCAGAATCTCTCTTGCATCATGGCAATACTGATAAAGAGACTCCAGCGGAATCACATCCTCGTTTGCTGCAATCTGGAACACACTGTCCGCAGAAGTATACACGATAAGAGCGCCGGTCTTCATCTGCTCCTCACCAAAATCACGGATAACATCCGTTCCGGAATAAGGCTTGTTGCAGAGAATGTCACGTCCGGTCACCTTGCGAAGAGGCTCCAGCACTTCCTCCGGAAAACCATCCGGATACGTTGGAAGTGGTTCCGGAGAAATCACTCCGGCAATTTCCCAATGTCCGATGGTTGTGTCCTTACCCATAGAACTCTCTCTCATTCTGGCAAAAGAAGCGATCGGGCTCTCAACGCCTTCTGCGCAATCCACTCCTTCAATATTGAAAAGACCCATCTTTTTCATATTCGGGGTGTCATATTTCGGAGACTTCACAATAGAAGCCAGGGTGTTTGCCCCAACATCTCCGAATTTGTCAGCATCCGGTTCGTATCCGATACCGTAGCTGTCCAGAACGATAATAAATACTCTTTTTGCTTTCACAATATTTCCTCCAGTTTTAATAGAACATCTCCGCCTTGCCCTTGCCTCTGGCAAGAAGCGCTCTCTGAAGCTCAGCGGCATGGCCATACAGTTCCTCTGTATTCATGCGAAGCTGTCCGTCATATTTCAAAAACTCTCCTCCGACCATCGTATAACGGACGTTGGAACTGTTACTGCTGTAAAGAATGGCAGTAATCGGATTGTAATACGGGAAGGTATCCGGTGTGTGGAGATTCCAGAGAACCAGGTCAGCCGGCGCTCCCACCTTCATCTTACCTGCACCAAATCCCAAAGCATCATGTCCTCCCATAAGGTGCTTCCAGATCGCAGCCGCATCATAAGCGGAAGCATCCATATCCTGATACTTTCCGAGGAGTGCAAGAAGTCTTGCCTGCTCCACAGGATTCAGCGTATTGGAACTTGCCGCACCATCCGTACCAAATCCATAATGGAATTTAGAATTGTATTTGAAGAAACCACCCTGACCGGAAGCAAGCTTCATATAAGTCTTCGGACAGAATGCAAACCAGGTATCCTCTTTCAGATACTTCAAGTCATCTTCTTCAATCCAAAGTCCATGGCCAATCAGAACCTTGCAGTCAAATCCGCCTGCATCATGGAGTACCTGGAAAGGAGTTCTTCCGGACAATTCCTTTGCCTTAATAACCTGAGCCTCTTCTTCAGATACATGAAGATGAATCGGAAGTTCCAGAGATTTCGCCGTATCAATAATCTCACCAAGCGTCGGATCCGGACAAGTATATCCCGCATGAGGTCCCATGTGGAAAGCAACCAGGTCCGATTCACCCTTATGCTGCTTAATGAATTCTGTGACCTTGGCAAGACGTTCCTTATAATCCGGAGTCATACCGAACACCGTCGGTGCCAGATCACCCCTGATCCCGGTCTCAAGCACAGCCTGCATAACCTCATCTTCATAAAAATAATGATCTGCCATCGCTGTGACACCATTATTAATCATCTCACAGATTCCCAGAAGAGTGCCCACATAAGCATCCTCCTTGGTCATCTTACTCTCATACGGCCAGATCATCTCATTAAACCAGGTATCCGCGGTAACATCCTCCGCAATTCCCTTAAAAATATTCATAGCCGCATGAACATGAAGGTTCGGAATACCCGGACTCAGGAACATTCCTTTTCCCTCAATCGTCTCCGCAGCCTCCTCTTCCGGGGAAGCAGGCTTATAATCCCCTGCAGGACCGATCACCGCGATCTTCCCGTCCCTCACCCAGACATCCTGATTCATCAGATGCTCAGCATCCTCCGTCAAGACAGAGACATTTCTAAAAACTGTAATCTTACTCATCTTATCCCTTTCCTTCATCATATCTCCCAGCGCGAGTTTGTCCAAATCTATGCATATCGCCGACTGCAGCGCCCAAAACGCCGCATGGCTCCACAGCATTCTTCACTTGATCATCACGTCTTATTGTCATTTGACAACGACACAGGGATGAGCAGTGAAGCAATGCAAGCAAGACAATTGCGAGGCTTCCGTCGTAAGCTGCAGGATGGCACAAAGATTTGAACACTGTCTGAGCTCGCAGAGCGAGTTTGTTCAAATCTTTGTATATAGCCGACTGCAGCGCACAGGAAACGCAGCATGTCGTCGCTGCATTCTTCACTTGATCATCACGTCCGCATTCTCAATTCAATACACAGTGATGAACAATGAAGATTTGCCAACACAATCAACCTGTGATAGCATAAACTCATTCTCAGAAAGGAGCTTCTCATGAAAAAAGTTCTCGTTATTGGTTCCACTGTCGTGGATGTAATCGTAAATCTCGTGGATCACCTTCCCCGCACCGGAGAAGACGTCCATGTAAAAAGTCAGCACATGTCCCTCGGAGGCTGTGCCTACAACGTATCTGACTCAATCCGTCACTTCGAAGTACCCTACGTACTCTTCTCTCCTGTAGGAACCGGTGCCTACGGCCAATTCGTCCGGGACAATCTGGCATCCCGGGGAATCACCACTCCGATTCCAACACCGGATCAGGACAATGGCTGCTGCTACTGCTTCGTAGAAAACACCGGCGAGCGAACCTTCATCTGCTATCACGGTGCCGAATACCTTTTCCGGAAAGAATGGTTTGATCTTCTGGATCTCTCCGAATTCGATGCCGTCTACATCTGCGGTCTCGAAATCGAAGAAACCACAGGCCCGGTAATTGTTGATTTTCTGGAAGCACATCCATGGCTTCGCATTTTCTTCGCTCCGGGGCCACGCCTGAATGTCATCTCCCCTGAACTACTGGAGCGACTTTACCGCCTCTCCCCGGTTCTTCACCTGAATGAGACGGAAGCTCTCACCGTCAGCGGCTGCACAGATGTTTCTTCTGCTGCCCACTGGCTCTACAACCTGACACACAATACGGTCATTGTCACTCTCGGAGAACAGGGCTGTTTCTATTACGACGGATCAAAAGAAAATCTTCTCCCGTCCATCCCAGTATCTCCGGTAGATACCATCGGTGCAGGAGATTCCCACATCGGCGCTGTCATCGCCTGCCTTCAGAAGGGAGACGATCTCGAAACCGCCATTGCAAAAGCCAATCAGGTGTCCGCTGCGGTCGTTGCAACTTCCGGAGCACTTCTCCCTGACAAAAAATTCCGGGAACTCTCTGTGGGGAATCCGAAGTTTACCGCCTGACCAAATGTCTCTCCATAAAACATACCAGAGAAACAAAAGGGCATTCCTGCACGGGACTGCCCTTTTTTCTTTTTTCTCTTATTTCTTCAATCGCTGATCCAGATCCTGAAGAGACTGAATCAGATATTCCCGGAATTTTTTTCCATCTGCTTTCGTAAGCACTCTTGTCTTCGGCTCTTCTTCGTAAGCCCAGCTTCGCTGGTCACAGATCGTCATACCCCGGTTGGTTCCTTCGGAGCAATCCACCTGAACCGGCATGAGACTGCTCTCATAAATTTCCGGATGAAGCATGTACATAAACGTAACTGCATCATGAATGGAAGCATAGGAACTTTGTGCATAAACTTCGCTGTGCAGATAGAACTGCACCATCTCGCCCACGGTTTTCTCCACAATTCCTTCAGATTTCACCATCTGATCAGCGGTTTCCCGATCGATTCCACAGAAGTTCGTTACATCCAGACCGCACATGACAATCGGCAGTCCAAAGCTGAACACAATGTCTGCTGCCACGGGATCCGCATAAATATTGAATTCCGCGGAGGCAGTAACATTTCCTCCATTCATGGCACCGCCCATGAGAACAATCTCCTCAATGTGCTCCGCCACTTCCGGGAACACCCGGAGAAGAAGAGCAATGTTGGTCAGAGGACCGGTCGGAACCAGTGTCACTTTGTCCCCTTCCGGCAATCCCATGATGATGTTATACATAAACATTACTGCATTGTCATCCACCACTTTTCTGGTCGGATCCGGAAGTTTCACATTGCCGATTCCGTTCGCACCATGGATATCGGAGGCTTCCCTCACAGGTCCCGCAACCGGACGGGCAGCACCTGCTGCCACCGGAACGTGCAGTCCGCAGAATTCCGTCATACGAAGGGCATTTTCCACGGTCGTCTGAAGTCCCAGATTGCCGGCAACGGCAGTGACTCCGAGAATTTCAAAAGCTTCCGGGTGAGAGGCTGCCAGTGCAATGGCGACACAGTCATCAATTCCCGGATCACAGTCCATAAGAATTTTTCTCTTATTTACCACTTAAACGCTCCTTTTTCTTCTTCTGAATATAATAGTAAACACCCAGACCAATCAGAGTTGTCAGATACGGCACCATAAGAATGATCTCGTATGGCATCACACCGGTCAGCTGCATAACATTGGCAACAGAAGAAGCCAGACCAAAGAGCAGAGATACCAGAAGACCTCCGACCGGGGTATTACCACCCATGCTGGAAGCAGCCAGAGCGATGAAGCCTCGTCCACCGGACATGTCTTTGGTAAACATGTTCATATATCCACCGGACAGATAATATCCGCCCAGAGAGCAGAGAATACCACTCAGAATCAGAGCGATATACTGCATTTTGCGGGAACTGATTCCTACGGACTCTGCTGCATTCTTGTTCTCACCCACCGCACGGATGGAAAGTCCCAGAGGAGTCTTGTAGAGGAACAGATGCAT
>JAUNAE010000431.1 GCA_030527765.1 Eubacteriales bacterium | reverse complement strand
CTTTTCTCCCGGACTGATCTGATACAGATGGGATATTCGGTTGGCGATGATAAATATAAAAATATAGGGCAGGTTCATGATGATCAGTTTCTTTAATTCCAGGGCGGACAGCTTACCCTTGAGCTGACCGGTCATCTTATGAACTGCCGTTGCAGGGGAAAATGCTTTGGAAGACTTCTTCTTACCCAAAACATTTACCTCGACTGCTGCTGGTGTTTCTGCTTAACCTTATTTTTCTTCTGGCCAGCAACCAGCGCTCTGTATTTCTGGAGTCTCTTACGGATCGTAGGCCGGTTCGCCTTCTTGATCTGCGCATTGGAAAAATCACGAAAGGCTGCTGTAATCGCATCCTGATCGCGCCCCTTGAAGAAGACCATATACACCGGCGGATCCTTGGATTTATCTTTTTTCAGAGCATAATTGATGCCGTAATATCTGGCATATCGCTCAAAACCCTTGATATTCTTATCCGTGATCTCGATGTTGGTCATTCCTGCATTCTGGGCAGCCAGCTCCTTAACAGTGATTTTTCCCTGCTTAGGCTGATTTTTCTTGGCATTTTTCGCCGCCTGCTTGACTCGTTTCTTATTATCCTGGTGCTTCAGATACAACTTCACAGCCTTCCACAAGGTTCCTAGTGTCAGCTTCGTTGTTCTGATACATAAGGTCACCGTTTTATTAGTAACTTCTTCCTGCATTTATCTATGACCGGTCCTGTACCGGCTTCCTCCTTCCCCGAAAGATTTATGCGCTGTCCCATATATAAATCATGATGCTCACCTTCTTTCACTTATTCCGTATCGTTGATCAGTTCCATCCAGGCATGCTTCACCTGCTGTTCTTTAAAACGCTGGTCTTCACCTTTGTAAACCACCGGCAGACACATTTCCATCAGCCTGCTGTAGATACGTCGGTGTTCCAGATCCAGATCCGGCTTTGTCATATCCTCATAGGAGAGATTGGTTGTAACAATAAGCGGCTTTTTGGTACAGTACCTGCGGTCAATCACGTTGTAGACCATCTCCAGAGCAAACTCTGAATTCCGCTCAATCCCCAGATCGTCGATAATCAAAAGCGGATAAGATACAAGATTCGCAATGATCTCATTCTTATCCGCATAGGGCCTGGTCAGTTCATTTAAGATTCTGGAAAAATTGGTCATCATCACGCTGACTCCCTGTTCCATCAGTGCATTTGCAATGCATCCGGCAAAAAAGCTCTTGCCGGTACCCACAGGTCCCATGATCAGATAACCGATATTCTTTTCCTGCATCTCTTTCCAGTTGGTTACATATCTAATAGCCATATCCATCTTGCGATTACAGCCATTATCATTCTCAAATCGCCAGTCCCGGAACCTGGCCTCGGTAAGACCGATGGATTTTAAGTTCTGGACCCGGCGTTCAAACTCCCTTTGCTTTTCCTGTTCGGCTCTTTCTGCCTGAGCCTCACGGTCGCATCGGCACAGGCAGGGGAGGACTCGCTTATTTCCGAAGAAAGTATATTCATTCTCCTTGCGCTCATGGCAGACACCGCACCAGCGAAGTCCTTTCTCATCAAAGTAATCCGACGGTCTGTCGGTTCTGTTCTCCCTGACACGATCTGCGATATCCATAATCGTACCTTCCATACTTAAAATCCTTTCCCTTCCGGAATATCATAATTTTTCTCGGGAGATGACTTCTTCTCCCTGGCAGCCCAGGTGCAGATGGTCGCATAATGACTTTTGTACTGCTTTCCGGTGGATGCCAGATAGGCCGACAGTCGGTCAATCCAGTTCTTCCAGTCATAGGGAAAGCGGCGCTTCAGTTCCTTCAGCTCCCGATCCGCCAGAATCACGTTATGAAAGCTCCCATACAAAATCTGACCATCGGATGTTTCCAAAATAATATCCTCAGTATCATTCTGATCAGTCTTATTAATATCAGTATTATTAGTGTCTGACTGGCAGGCTTCCATAAGTCCGTCTGACAGACTTCCTGAAATCTGACTGACAGACTTCCCTAAATCTGACTGTTCAGACTTTGGGATGTCTGACTCACAGACTTTGGGAGCACCTCGGTTCCTGTTTAACACAGAAGCAAAATTCTTCACATAGATTACATTTGGCTTATTAAAACCGGTTCGTTTCCTCTCGATCAGACCAATTCCCTTCTTGCTGTCCAGTTCATCTAAGAGCTGGAAGATACGGTACCTGGTCCATTTCAGATAAGACATCATTTCATCAATGGTGAAATAGATATAAACATTGCCTTCTTCGTCATACCAGCCATTCTTCCTGGACAGACATACACGATCCAGCATAATTCCATACAGGATCTTGGCCTCAGAAGAAAGTTCTTCAAACCTCTCATCCGAAAACATCACCTTGGGAATACGAAAGAAGGAAAACTGATCAGAATCCTGCTCCTGAAAGTAAGCAAAATCCTGCATGATTTACTCCTTATCTTTATCTGCACTCTCTTTGATCTGCTGTTTGATCGCATAATCGGTTGACTTGATGAGCTGCTCCATATAAATGTCTTCCGCCTCATCCATGCAGCACTCCATATCATCCAGATATTCTTTGGTGCCACCATAAATAATGGAAATCACCTTGATGGCAGCCTTCATCTGCTTATACTTGCCTCTTGCATAGAGATCATCGATCAGCTGGATCAGAGCGGAGGCCTCAGCTTCCCCATCCAGCAGGATAGTACCGAGAATGATGCCAAGCTCCTCACCCAGATTAGCGGCATCATCCGCAATCGCATCCTCGTCAAAATCACCGTCCTCATCGATATAACCTCTGGCAGTCATATCCACAAGCTTGCGCTTCTTCTTGCCAAGCATCCAGTAAGCTTCATCCTGGTAATCATAGGTATCGCTGCATCCGTCACAATCTGCACATGGATCCTGCTCAACTTCCGAAGTCTGAGCATCAGCCTTACCATCTTCCTGCACATCATGCTCAGAGTTCTTATCGGCAAGCGTCTTTTCAACAGTACCGATTACTTCCTCCAGTGCATCCAGCATGCTCATCATATCCTCCGGATCCATAAGGATCGCAACTCCATGCATTCCCGGAATTCCCATACAAGGCATCATCATTTTCTTCTCTTTGTTTTCATCATTTCTCATCATACACATTGGCTTTTCCTCCACCTCTTCATAATATTTATTGGCAATGTC
>JAUNAE010000043.1:5410-17183 GCA_030527765.1 Eubacteriales bacterium | reverse complement strand
ATTTACAGAACACTCTGCGTGACCATGCATATCAATTTCCTTTGATGTTATTTTTACTTTAATCATAATTTTCTCCACTGCATCCAACAGCCCTGTGAATCATCGATAATCATTTTTCCATATTCCACGGCACATTCATGTTCGATTCTGCATCCTCTGGCCTTTTCCCAGAACGTGTCAAAATATACTACATCTGCTGTCGCCAGTAATCTGATCGATTCCGATAAGCATTCCAACGGTGACTTGTCTTTTGTGTCCTGAATGGAATCGATAATCTCAATATCCTCACCAAGAATTTTTTTGATTTCTTCAATCAGCGCACTTCTTCTAATTTCAATGTTCATCCTACCCTGACCATTCATCGGCTGTGATATAAATACCTTCATGTTCTCACCTCCTTTTGCGCCGGCGCAATTCTAAAAATGGGTATAAAAATACCACCGGCCGATTCCGACTGGTGGCATTTTATATTCCTGGTACGATCTCTTTTATGCCTTTTGCCATATTGTAAATTTTCTTCATTGTCGAATTTTCCTGAAGGTATTCAAGTCCTTTTAATGTGATCCTAACTCCCTGGTCCTGTACAACCGTATTTCCGGTGACCGATCGGAACACCTTAACTCCTTTAATGTAATCCACATCTGTCATCATCTCAAAATATCTAGCCCATCGTTCCTCAGATATCCCAAGTGCCTTGGCATCTATCTGTGATAAATCAAATTCCGGGCAATCCATTGCTTTTTCTAACGAAGATAAAATTTGATAAACAGCTTTGAAATTATCCATGTTACACTCCTCGAATTCCACCATAAATACAGCCTTTCGATTTACACTCTACGGCTATAGAGTTACCTCTTTTCTCATAGATAATTTCATTACCACATCTCGGACACACAACATTCCGATCCGGATGATTCAGTTTTTCATCTAATGCTTCATATTCTTTTTCATTCATCGTAGCCATAAATCATTCTCCTTGCATATTTGTTGTATTTCACAGTAACACCTGCTTCTCGTGCCCTATCATATGCATCCAACATTAACATTCTGCGTTCTTCGTCTGTCAATCCCGGTGCATATTTTGCCGCTTTATAACTTGCTCTGAATTCATCACGCCAGTCACCTACTCGGAATTTTGAAGGATGACTCATATAATGCCCATAATACTCATGAGCAAGAACAGCTCTTTGTGATAATTGGTCTCTTAGATTTCTGGATTCTATATCAGGAAGAATATCGCCTCTAACGTGAATAATGACTCTTGTATCTGAAAATCCGGTCTGATTGCCTTTATTGAAACAAAGTATTCCTTCCGGTATTTTAAGTATCCGAGCATCCTGTTTCACACTCTCTATTTCGCCGTCCGTCAGAACATGATGGGAGCTTGTCCTCATACCATTTGCCATGTTTCTATTAGCAATTCCTCTTTCTTTGATTGTATCACTTTTCATCTTCATCGCAATAGATTTTTCATTTTTTTCAACTGCGACCTGTTTCAATTCACCCTTTGTCGGCAGAAACCGTCCCTTCAATCCATCCTGCAATATCCTATCCTTCTGCTCCGGAAGCTTCATCTTCTGAGAGAAGGCTTTGTAGGTCTGCATCTGGCCTTGATATTTCGCCTTTTTCGCTATGATGGTCTGTTCATCTGCCTTCCCTTCCTTCAGCAGGTGAATCTGCTGCCTTGTGGCTCTCATCGCCGTTTCCATCTTGCGCTGCATCTGGAGTGCTTCGTAGGTTGTGTATTCCCTGCCGTTGAAGGTCTTCGGCTTATTTTCCTCGGCATTCATCTGATCCAGCTGTTCGTCTGTGTATGTTCGCACGGATCCGGGCGGGAATGCTTTGTAATCATGGTAACAGTTCGCTCCATGAAGGCCTGTCACGTCTCCCAGTCCACAAACACTAATGAGCTCATCCATGGAATATACCCTTCCCTGCCATTCCTGATGCTCCGGTCTGGCTCCTACATGAAAGGTAACCTCGTACATGTCTGTGTTCAGTTCGTTTGCTACCTGCTCATTGATCTTCCCTTGTATCTGCCGGAATCCGGTCATGACTGCACGTCTCGCAGCCACATCCACCCGGTTATGCCATCCGCTGTCATAGTCAATCCAGCGGAGGCCTGAATTCGTCATCTGACTTATAACACGGGTCAGAACCGTCTGATAATCGAAGGCACCTGAGTGAATGTCCATCATAGCACTGTCTAAAGTGCTCTCGTAAAACTGCCGAAGCGGGGAATACTGTATCTTTCCGGACGGATCCCTGATAGCAAAACCCAAAGATCCGGTCATATTCCGGAATTCTTCCTCTGTCTGGTTTCTCAGTCCTTCCACCAACTGCTGCAGCTGCTCATTCTCCTCATAGGGAATCTGTTCGACTCCGTTATTCTGATAAGCCCGGCTATGACCGTAATATTCTTCATATACCTTGTCGGAGAAGATCTCGTCTATCTTCACATCGGAATCCTTCATTGCATCCTGAATATACCGTTCTATCTCCTTCTGAGCCATCCCCAGTTGCTTCAGCCTGTTGATTTGCCAGTCTGCAGATGCTCCGGAGAACCCATTGTTTTCAATCCTTCGTACAATATCGGTCATGATACGGATTTCCAGTTCCGACATTGTTCTTTGAAGTCCCAGTGGGATCTGTTCAAGTTCGCCTTGTGTCATTTATCCCACCGCCTTACATAATCACTTCTGCCGGTTCCTGTACCTTCTTTGCTGCTTCCTCTTCAGTCTCTCCATACCACTTAGCCCGGTACTCTGCCAATCCCATGGCTCCTATAGATACATCCTGCCGATCCTGCAGTCGTTCAGCTTCTTTGTCCTCAATGATCGAATCATCAAAATCAATCTTCACCTCTGCATTCAGATCCAGCTGATTCCCAAGGGCTATACCAAGCCGGATAATGATTCTGATCAGTGTCTGAATTGCATTGTTTAGAACAATCTCATGCTTCTGCAGCATTCGATACATATCAGAGTTCTCAGAGACAACCTCTGTTGCAGTCTTTGCCTGCCCACCCTCAAACTTGTATCTTTCTGTTCCAAATCCACATTTCAGGGACAGATAATTCAAATCATCACTTATGGCTTTGCTGTGCTGTTCCGCACGAAGTTCCATGTTGATTTCATGAATCATGTTCTCCCCTTTTTCACTGTAATTATCCGGAAGGCGGTAGAATACTGTGTCATCCGCATCAAATGCAGGAGAACCGTCCACATTCTTCATCATCTCCGGGGCTACGAAGACTCTCTTTCTTCCCAGTTCGAATTCACTGCTATAGGAATCATATTCAATGTCCAGTTTCTTCAGTACATCGATAGCATTTGCAAATATTGCAACTCCCATGGGATTACTCTCATCCAGATCTGCGTTATTAACAATGTTTAGCTTGTCGATTGCGAATTGTGGTTCTGTAGATCCCGTCTCGATTCTTCGTGCCAGATTTCTAAATGGCTTCAGTTTTCTCCATTCTTCCTCTTCCAGCTCAATTCCATCCTGTTCTCCTGTTCTGCATTCCAGTACTGTGTTCTCGATCACATATTGCAGTTTCTCAGTAACAATCTCTAGATGATGGTACTGCAATTGCAGATATTTTTTTCTGTTGGTTGTCTTGGAAAATGCAAATACACACTCTGTAACTTTCCCATTTTCCCAGCTTACCGGATAGATATTTGCAGCTGACACATAATCAATACCGATCTCTCCGGCCACAAATTCCCCATTTGCATCAACTTCACCGTTTTTGATATACGGAATGTATGCAACTGTTCCTGTATAAGCTTTTCGTTCCTGGTAGTCGTTTCCCAAAACAAAAAAATCGTTTTCATTCAGCACATAATGCACGAAATCCATCGTTTTTTCATCGTCTACTGTGATTCTTACTCTCTCATTCAAGAGCAAATCAGCAATATCCTCTGACAGCTTTTTTGCCATACCAAGGCTTTTCCGCTGCTTCCTGGAATAGGTTCCATGTCCGGAGTAGATCTTATAAAACGAGAAATTTCTGACCCGGCCATTGTACCAGCTTTTCCATCCTTCGATCTTTTTGTAGAAAGAAGGATCCAGAGTATCGATCCCTTTATTCTTGAAATAATTAAAGATATTCAATTTTGATTTCTTCCTCCTTTTCCTCCACTGGAATCCAGTATTTTATATATCTCCATGCTCCCATAACCATGTAGCGAAGTGCATCCATACAATGGTCGTTCTCCTTCACAGGGACCTCTTTCCCCTTCTCGATTGACTTTTTGTCATACTCATAAAGCCCGAATTCCTCGACTAGGTGCTCCTGTGTCGGCGATACCTGCAATATGTCAAATATCAAAGCCTTCTGAACTCTGCTGATTCCTAGAGCAACGTCATTCTCTGCGTCCCTCACAAGCACTTGATAAGCCAGATTTCTTGTAGCTCTCTGGATCTCTTCCTGCAAACCCTTCGCCGACGGATCCAGGAATACGAAAAAAGCGCGGGTCTCGTATTGCTCATGGATCCGATCCATAAGGTCTACTAAGTCCTGCGCATATTCTGAAGGGCTTCTCTGTTTTCCTGTCTCTCTTCCTGAGTGATAGAATTCTCCAAGCCCTGTTATTTTCTTGTTGTATGTGTCAATTCCTGCTGCCTGATAGGTTGTCGCATTTTGCTGTCCATAGTCTCCGCCTATATAGACAATTTCATACCGTCTATCGTCCGGTGGTTTCTGTATGTGTCGGTTTCCAAACATGTAATATATGATTTCATCAACACCTATGGACTCTCCCAACCATACCCATCTGTACATCTTTGGATCATGTATGGCCATCTGCTCAGCTGATTCAATCAGACCTTGCCCGATCCATTCCACCGGCACATCCATGTACGTGGAATGAATATGCAGACAATCGTCCCTTTTCTCCATTTCCTTGCACCACTTGTTGATCGGTGCATTCGGATTCTTTGGAGGATTGTATAAATACAGCATCTGGAACCCTGTTGAATTACCTCTGACGAAGGTTGCCTCTATATTGGCCAGTTCGTCTGCTCCTTCTCCGTCTTCAAAGAACTCTGTCAACTCATCCAGTATTACCAGTTTTATTGGCTTATCCTCATCAATAATACCCTTTGTGTCATCTACTCCATCAGATCCGGCAAAATAAATAGTTCCTCCTGTTTTCTTGTATCGGATTTCCATCGGACTTTTGGTAATTGAAAATGCAGCTTTATTGACTCCCAGCCTGTTTATTCCCCGGAGCATTTCTTTGTACACAGTCTTCCGAAGCTTATTGTGATGTTTTCTCAGAACAACAACCGATCCGCCGGAAGGATCCATGATCTGAAAATCCGCCTTGATCGCTGTATAACTCGATTTCGTTCCGGCACGTCCTGATGTAAGAATAATGTGTTTGTACGTAGAGTTATTGAAGATCTCTCGGTACTTCGGAAGTATTATTTCGGATATTCTGATCTCTTTCTTCTTACACATCATTGATAATCATCACTCCGTCATCTTCTGGAATACCATTGTTCGAGATGCGTTCGATTTCTGCTTTCATCCTGTCAATTCTCGCTGTCTGTTCTTCTTCATCCTTCTGCGTCCTCGGCCGATCACTCCACTGCTCCGGTTTGCGATTCTTGAGCCATATGATCTGCGCAGTCGTATCCGGTTTCATGTGCTTTATGACATCTTTCGTCACCATCAATTCGAACTGTCCCGTTTTCTTGTTGAAAATCCTTTCTCTGGTGATTTCATGATAGTCATAACCTGTCGCATTTCGGAACAACGCATTCTCTACTTGTCTATCCGACACATCTTTGCCCCTTTTTAAGGTGTCGGAAATGTCGGAATACTTTTTCTTCCACTCGTTCAGTGTATCTCTGCTGATCCCCATATTTCGGGCAATATCTTTCTCTGTTAATCCATCTCTTGCCCAGCCTTCAATCTTCAGCAATCCTTCCGGTTCTATCCACTGTTGATATTTCCCTTTTGCCACATAATCACCGTCCTCCCGGTCTATCCCAATCTATTCCGTATTGCTCTATAATTGTTCTGAAATCCTGAATGCTATGAGGGCGGATTCTATATACCGGTTCCCCATTTTCTCTCCTACATCCACATGCAGCAATTCATGATACATTAAAATCTTCAGCTGTTCTTCTGTCATTCCGGCACAATTCTTTTCATAAATGACGATCAGGAAGTCATACGGACAATATTCCCTGTATACATCTTTTACACGAATGCACTCTCCAAGAACATACCCTGCATCAGATTTCTTCTGTTTGTCTGCTGCCAGGCAGTCAATCGAAACCATCCCCTGAATCCATGCCAAATCTTCATGTTCTTCTATGACCGTATCCATCAACTTTTTGTACTTCTCTGAACGTTCATACAGATCCATGGTTTCTCCTTTCTCTGCCGGTTTATGGACCTTCTGGGATTCGAACCCAGGACATACCGGTTATGAGCCGGTCCCTCTAACCCTCTGAGATAAAGGTCCAATAGAAAAGGACACCTGTTTCCAGATGTCCCTCGAATTTAATCAAATTATTTACTTACTCCCAGTGTTGTCATTAGTGCGTCTTGCAGTACTTTCGATACATTAATGTGTGCTTTTTCAGCTTCGATATTCAACCAATTCGGTAATGTAACATTTCTCCTTACAGACCTATTATCAATTTTTCTTCTATACTCAACAAGATCTACATCCACCAGAGAAATTATACTCTTTCCTTCATCTGCGAAAGTTCCCTTTGATGCATCCAATGTCATCATGTCTGACGGTATTGGCAAAGTTTGTCCACAATCCTCTTTCGAAATACAATGAATCCCAATTGCATCTCTGGCCGTGGCAATCGCATCTGCCATAGTTCCTTTGCTTTTTCCCTCTTCATTTGTTTCACTCAGAATCCCCAAATCGGGAACTTCAATCAAAATGTTCCCCTCTGATTCCGTAAAAATTACAGGGTAAATTGTTCTCATAATTTATGCCTCCTTAAAAAGGACATGATTAACCAGACCTATGATTCGAGAATGGGCGGGGACTATTTCAGCCCCCATTTTCTTACGATTGCCCTTGCAAGCTTTTCATTTATCTCTCTGTGTCTCGGCACCTGCTCTATATCATTCCCTCGTTGATACACATCGTGATCATGTCCGTGCCTGACAAAGATAAAACCTGCGCTCTCTAGCTTTTTTACTAGTTCTCGGTTTTTCACATATCCTTCCTCCTATTTAATTATGTGTATATTATACACATTTTTAATAGGACTGTCAATGTTTTGATACGCATAAAATGTGTATTCTGTGAAATTTGTCTTGTAAACAAAAATGGATCAAGATTCTTCTTGACCCACTTCTACTTGTAGCAAATTATAGCATTTCTCGAGTTCCCAGTCAATCTTTGAAGCGTATGAACTCTTTTGAGTATCTTTTTGCCAATTCCTCCAGACCTTTCTTCTTCGCCTCTTGAATTACCATTTTCCGCATTTTCATAATCCTTGCAACACTATAACAACTATCCACTCCTTCCACAAACATGAGCCTCAGCACTTCTCTTTGCAGTGGATCCAGAGTTGCCAGCTGATATCTGATTACTTCCTGTGCATAGTTCAGAGTTGCCTGTTTTTTGCGGTATTGCGTCCGGATGGTATCCAGCTTTTCAAATGACTCTATGAAACGATTTGCCGGACTTGTCTGGACTTTGTCTTTGTCGTATGAGATCCCTATCATGCCATACACCCTTCCACCCACCTCTTCAATTTTCTCCTCCAGTTCCTGCATCTCACGTTTTATTCTCCCTATTTGTCTCAGGTATGCTTCAGCAGTCATGTTGGCCAAAACGCATTCCTCCTCTTACTCCAGATAGTTCCTTCCAAACAGTTCCATGAACTCTTCCCGGCTATGTGTACGCTCGTAAGCTCTCTGAGCATCCTGCTGAATCAGGCGCATATTCTTTTGGTTGTTGTGTACTGCTGCCGGACCATTTACATGGTGGTTCACACACAGATATACTTTCAATCCTTCTGCCTCAGAATTATCTCTGTTTGCTCCACCGAATGCATGGTGTTCGTGCAGAACTGTATGATAAGTATCGTTATCTTCCAGTTTCATGCACAGATAACATCTTCTATCCTTGTGCTGCATAATGCTGTCTTTATGTTTCTTTCTCTTTTTCTTGAAATCCCTCTTCGGAAACATCATTCTGTTATATCCTCCGTCAAATCAGTCTTTTGGTAATTCCATCTTTTCTCCTTCACTTATAGGTTTTTCCATTTTTCTTGCTTTTGAGACGAATCCTGCCTACTACTTCAAATCCGTATGCGTGAAATATCTTCTTCACGACGTCCACTGCTTCAGATACATCATTCAGTACCGGATCCTCATAGCTTTCTACTCTGGTAACGTGTCGCGCATGCGCTATAGCATGCTCAGCAGTCTCATCTCTATATCCTTCATGATTCATAGCTTTCCTCTTTTCCATCAGCTGAAAGGCAGTTCTTCTTCAAGCCCATCCGGGATATTCATGAAACCATCTTCTGGACTTATATCTGCTGCCGTCGGCCGGCTCTGTCCTGCATTTCCATATGCAGTTCCGTCAGTATGGCTCTGACTGACAGCCTTGCTTTCTGCAAATTCCTGTTCCTCAACTACAATGTCTGTGGTGTAAACCTTCTTACCATCCCGATCCACGTAAGATCCCGTCTGGATCCGGCCGGTAATGAGTACCTTCAGCCCTTTCGTGAAGTATTTCTCAGCAAATTCCCCCTGTCTTCCAAAGCATACACAGGTTATGAAATCTGCATTCTGTTCCCCTTCTTTTGATCGTCCTCGGCGATCTACTGCCAGTGTATATCTGGTGATTGTAAGTTCTCCTTCTGCTGCCTGTGTATGTCTTACTTCCGGATCTCTGGTCAAGCGTCCCATTAATACTACTTTGTTCATCTTCTGCTCCTTCTATATCGGATTCTCTTGGCTCGGTTTTTCATTAATACCTTTGTGCAAGTCACAATATTTCTCGTTCTCTGGCTCATGTTCCACTCATGTTTTATTTTTTTCTGCATCTCACGGAATGCTTTTTCTGTGACTGCAAAACGATCCAGCAACATCCATTTCGGTGGATTTTCCCCATACACCCTTTTGAATCTCTTTTTCTTCTGTCGTAGATTCACCTTTATACCTTCTTTCATGTTAAAGCTATTCTGGATTTTCTCTGCCCTTTTCTCACCTTCGGCTTATAGAATCCTTTTTCTTTGCATTCCAGCGGTGTGCAGTGTCTGCAGTGGCCTTCATCCTCAAAATAACTGCATGTCAGTGTTGCTACCGTCTGTGATGTATTGGTGGCATGCTCACACTTCTGACATGTTTCTCGTTTGAATGCGTTTGTTTCCTGTTCTGTCATTTCAAACCATGTCTTCTTATGCTCTTTTGTAGTCTTCCCTCTTCTCCTCATTGCTCATTATCCTCATTTTGTTCTGCTGCCCGGCAGGGATCTTCATCCTCCACCGGGTAGAATCCAAATCTATCGCAAAGCATGTCATCGTTATCCGGACATTCTCCACATGTTTTCACGCTCATAATGTGTTTCCTTTCTCATCGACGATTTCCCGAAGATAGGTTTCCAGTTTTCTGAGATCTGATGAGAACCACTCGGCTCTCATGTTTCCTTCTCGAGTTTCTTTGCAAAGGTACTCTGCTGCTCCGAATGCGGTAAGGGAATCCAGGTAATCTTTTCTGGTTCCGAATGGCTTATCCAAAATCTCTTGCGCCGGCGCAATTTTCTCAGGTTCAACTTTCTCCGAATCCGAAATAGTTACAGATCCCGTTTCCGATCCCTCCCCCGAATCTTCTTCCGATTCTTTCTCCGGAACTTCCACTGGTTTCGGCATATACTGTTCTGCTGCCGGATTCTTTTCTTCTGATTCCTCTTGTGATATTTTTTCTGTTTCTTCTGGGGCTTTTTCCACTTCTGCGTTTCTTTCTTCCAGCTCTGTCTCTGCCGGATCTTCCGCAGCGTCTCGAGAATCTCCTGTATTTGTCTCATGATCATTCTTCGCCTCCGTCCGGACTTCCTTCTGCACTTCCTCATGCACTTCCAACACTTCCTGCGGTTCTTCCTGTTTCGAAGCTTCCATGGTCACGTCTTTCTCTGTCGGTTCTGGTTCTTCCGCAGCCTGCCCCATATCTTCGAGTGCTTCTGCTCTGCTCAAGAACTCTTCCCATGTAAGATCCTGTGGATTTTCTCTGAATTTCTTAACCTTAATGCCTCCATCCTGCATAGCCAGGAAGAATAATCCTTTTCTGTATACTCTGCTTCCGGATGGATTGATAAGGTCCTTTGCTTTACGTACATCCGAAAAAAGGTCTTTGCTTCGCAGTTCTTTATAAATCTCGAGATTATCCTTGAAGAAATTTCGAATTACTTTGTCCAGTTCATCTGCTTCCTCCGCAGACGGGATTTCTTTGTTGAAAGCCTTCAACTCTCGTATATCCGTTTTCTTCATCTCCGGGGATACCATCTCCATATCCGAATCAGGAAGTGTTAACATCTCTGACAGCTTACTGCTGCCATAGAGGGCATATTCCGGCTGAAGCTGTTCTGAATACCCGTCAATGGAGTATTTTTTATTGATGGCTATAAATCTGGATACCGTTGAAGCTGTCAATCCATATTCTGCTGCCGCAAATTCTGCAATGCTCTTATGCCCGTCTTTCTCGTAAAGTTTCTGCTCCTCGATTTGTCGAAGCTTGTAACCAATTCGTACAAAGCTAACCGCTACTCCGGCCAGATCCTGTTTTAATGAATCCTTCATGATCAGCCAGTCATCCAATGTCAATTGTGTATATTCTTCCATCTCTGTCTCCTTCAAATTGCAATCTGTATTCTCATTCCCTTATCTAAAAATGCTTTATACCGTTTCAGCAGCTTTTCTATGATCTGCTTGTCCGGTTTTCTGTCGTATTCTGAGTACCACTGTAGGATCTGGTTGTTCTTTTCCGGCTCCATGCTCACCTCTAAGGTGTAATACGGTTTCTCCAGATTGTCTTTTCTTCTCAGAAATACAATCCAGGAAGTTCCTGCGGCCATTCGATTCATGTATGTAGTGCTGCTTCCTACACAGTGGTGCAGTGTTCTTCCTTCTTGGATAAGTTCCTCGCACTTTCCTGCCGGAATAAACATATATTCCGGTGTCTCCCAGAATATCCTCCTCACTTCCGGAAGATGTTTCCTGATCTCTGCATTCAGCTTTTCGTATCTCTTTTTCTCCACACGTGCATTCCTGATCTCCACAAGCTGATCATGTCTTTCCTTCAAGTTCTTCGGAAATCGAACAATATCATCCTGTACATCCATTCCTTCCATGGCCGCCATCTGCAGATAATCTCTCCAGAGAGCAATTGTGTTATATCCGGTCTGTCTCTGCTTCTTCAGATAATTGGCCATGCGGTTCACCGATTTTAGTTCTCGAAGAATATCTACGCATTCTCTTGGTGCTACTTTCTTTCTCTTCAGAATCATCAGACTCTCTTCTGTCACTCTTACCGGATGCCCTGCATTTTCCTGTTCCTGTTCCCATCTCAGCCATTCCAGTGCCACATATCCGCCATTCATCCGTTTCAGACGATTCAACCGGTTTCCATCGATGCCGAGAGCAGCTGTTAACTTCCTCTCACTGGTATCAATGTCCATATTTCCCCAGCTCATTCCGATCTTTTCTGCTGCCAGATTCAGCAAACCTGCTTTGATGATGTATTCAATCCATGGATATGTTTCAAAATTCAATATCATGT